>CAUWEK010000246.1:0-4261 GCA_963557435.1 uncultured Dysosmobacter sp. | reverse complement strand
AGGGGCCTACATGATTTCCAATCATGCGCCCTCGACCAACTAGGCGACTTCTCCAAGTGATGCACTTGTCCGCTGTCTGGAACAGACAGCGTTATTATTATAGCAAAAGAAACTGTAAAGTCAAGCCCTTTTTTCATGTTTTTTCAAAAGAAAAAGATGAGGCCGGGAGTCCATGCTCCCGGCCCCGCTCTCAGTGCAGCTCGGAGACGATGCTGTCCACAGCCTCATCCATGGCGACACCCAGCTTGTGCAGGCTTTTGCCTACCTGTGACTTCATGGAATGGCGGTTGCTGGCAGTCATCATTCCCAGCACGGCGCCGGCGGCCACGCCCGCGCCCATGCCGACCCAAAATCCGGCATTGGTATGCATATTCAATCACTCCTTTGCGGCTTGAGGGTAGTATGTCCCGGCGGAAAGAAAAAATCCGCCGCCGGATTTGCCAAAATGCGGCTGCGGCGCTATAATGCCAGAAGAAAAGAAAGTGCACAGCCAGGAGGAGCCTATGACCACCATTTATCTGATCCGCCATGCGGAGGCGGAGGGCAACCTGTACCGCATCGCCCAGGGCCAGTACAACAGCCTGCTCACCGACCGGGGCGCGCGGCAGGTGGCGGCGCTGGAAAAGCGGTTTGCCGATGTCCATGTGGACGCGGTGTATTCCAGCGACCTGTACCGCACCTGCGCCACTGCGGCCGCCATTTACAAGCCCAAGGGGCTGGAGCTGCACCGGCGCACCGACCTCAGGGAGATCTGTGTGGGCGTCTGGGAGCAGCGCACCTGGGGCGACATCGCCCGGGCCGACCCGGAGCAGATGTCCAATTTCAGCCTGCATCCCGAGCGCTGGCAGGTGGAAGGCGGCGAGGCGCCAGCCGCGGTGCTGCACCGGGTGCGGGCGGCGGTGGAGGACATTGCCCGGAAAAACGAGGGCAGGACCGTGGCGGTCTTTTCCCACGGCTATGCCATCCGGCTGCTGCTGGCGTCCCTCCAGGGCTACTCGCTGGAGCAGCTGGCCGCCACGCCGGTGGGAGACAATACGGCGGTATCCAAGCTGGAAGAGCGGGACGGGAAGCTGGAGGTGGTATTCCGGGACGACAACAGCCACCTGCGCACGCCTGAATACCTGGCGGGAGAGACGAAGGGCAAGCGGGCCAACGGCCTGGAGCCGGGGCTGCGCTTTTTGCCGCTGCGCCCGGCGGAGCAGGCCGCGTTTTTGGACCGGTGCGTCCGGGAGACCGGCATGGCGGTGCAGCCGGACGGGCAGGTCCTGGTAGGATATCTGGGCGAGGAACCGGTGGGCCTTTTGCAGATGGGCGCCGGACAGGGCCAGATCACCCTGGCGTACATCCAGCCGGAGTACCGGGGCAGGGGCTTCGGCGTGCAGCTTCTGGGCCAGGCGGTGCGGCTGACCCGCGAGACGGGAGGAAAGACGGTGCGGGTGCGCCCGGGAGCTTCGGCGGCCTTTTGGAGCCGGTATGGCTTCCGGCCCGGAGCCCAGGCGGACACGCTGGAGAAGGACATTGGCTTTGATCCGGCCTATCTGGCCCTTCCGCCGGCGGAGGTGTGAGCATCCGCTGCCGCATGTTTTCCTATAAAAAGAGGAGCCGTGTTTACGGCTCCTCTTTTTCACTTTGCGCAGGACCGTACAACGCCCGGACCACCTGGGCGGTGAGACGGGCGGTCATGCCCCAGACGGTGTGGCCCTGCCAGTACCAGATGGGGATATCCACCCGTCCCCGGGCCCAGGCATAGTCCCGGGGGATGCCCACGGCCTCATAGGGAAAGTCCTCCGGCACCCGGGGCAGCAGGTCATAGTGCCACGGCTGCGGGGGCGTGTCGTGGAAAAAAGACAGCGGCGCGGTGAATACGGTCTCCACCTCCGCGGGGGAGGGACGCATGGCCGCAAAGCCTTGGGCGGAGACCACGCCCAGCACCGGCCGCAGCAAAAAGCCCGCCTGGTTGCAGATAAAGTCCGGTGTGCCCAGCAGCGTGACCTCCCGGGCGGGAATGGCCAGCTCCTCCTCCGTCTCCCGCAGGGCGCATTCCTCGGGAGATTCGCCTGTCTCCATGCGGCCGCCGGGGAAGCACACCTCCCCGCCCTGACTGAGGGAGCGGGCGCGGACCTCGTAGAGAAAATGCAAGCCGTCCTCCCGTTCCACCAGGGGACACAGCACGGCGTAGCGGTGCCGCTCTCCCAACAGGGTGGGGGTATGGCCGCCGAAGCGGCGGCGCAGCGTCTCCAGCTCTTGCCTCATAGCAGCATGGAAAGGGCGCGGCGGCGGTTTTCGATGTTTACCACCGGCACGCTGGGGGCATACTCTCCATCCAGGGACCAGGGCAGCTCCTCCTCGGTTTCCAGCTGCAGCGAGGAGACGTGGCGGAATACCAGGCCGGAGCTTTCATACTGCTGGTTCATGAGAGCGAAGAGCAGGTTTTGCAGCTCCAGGGCGTTTTTGGGGTTGGGGATCAGCAGCATCTCGAACTTGCCGTCATCCAGCACCACCCGCTCCGGGCTGAGCTTCATGAGTCCGCCGATGGAGGTGGAATTACACACGGCGCCGAACAGGTAGTCTCCGTCCAGCACCTCGCCGTCCGCCGTCAGGCGGATGTGATAGGGACGCAGGGTGTTGAGATCCTTGACGCCCTCCAGGATATAGGCAAAGTGCCCCAGGGCGTTCTTGGCGGCCTGGGAGGCGGCGTAAGAGGTGCGGGTGAACGCACCGAAGGAGGCTACATATACAAAGCTGCGCTCGTTCCACCGGCCGATGTCCAGGGCGCGGGGCGCGCTTCGCAGCATGGACATGGCGGCAGTGACCGGGTGGTCGGAGATGTGGAGACTGGCGGCGAAGTCGTTGGTGCTGCCCTGGGGCAGATAGCCCAGCAGAGGCCGCTGCTCCAGACTCATCAGGCCGGTGATGACCTCATTGAGGGTGCCGTCGCCGCCCACGGCCACCACCAGATCGTAATTGCCGCCCTCTCGCTGCGCGGTCTGAGTGGCGTCTCCGGGGGCGGTGGTCTTATGAACGGAGATCAGGTAGCCCGCCTCGGAGCAAAGCGCGATCACGTCAAACAGCGGGCTGCGGGATTTGCTGCGTCCGGCCCGCGGGTTTACAATGAAAAGAAGCTTTTTCTGGGTCATAAAATGCCTCCTGCGCCAGGTGTCAAATTTGTGTAAAGGACAGTATAACACGGGAAAATGAGGATTGCAATTGCCGGGGGCGCCGTGTAGAATAAAAACATTGGAAGGATGGTGGCAATGAGACAGAGAAAGCCGTATATTCAACTGGGACTGGCGGTATTTTGTACCGTCAGCTTGATTTTGCTTCTGTATGACACCCTGTTTGGCGGCAGAGCGCTGCTGGCGGTCGGCGGCCAGCTGCTCACGGCGGTGGAGCCCATCCTCTACGGTGCCATGATCGCGTATCTGCTGGCGCCGGTGGTGAATTTTTTTGAGAGGAACCTGTTTGCCTCCGCCGTGGAAAAGGCCCATAAAAACGGACTCATGGTGGCCAGGCTCCCCCGGGCGGCCAGCCTGCTTTTGACGTGGGTGGTCATCTGCGTGCTGGCTTACCTGCTGGCCTCCGTGCTGCTGCCGGAGCTCTACAAGAGTGTTTTGCAGCTGGTGAACAACGTGGAAAACTACTATCTCATCATTACCGGCTGGGTGGAGCACCTGCTGGAGACCAATCCGGAGGTGGAGTCCTGGGCCATGGTGCAGATGGATACCTATTATAAAGATATCCAGACCTGGCTGACCAAGGAGATGCTGCCCCAGGCGTCCACGCTGATGACCGTGCTCTCCGGCGGCGTGGTGAGCACGCTGGTATTTTTGAAGAACCTGCTGGTGGGCATCATCGTCTCGGTGTACCTGCTGGCCACCAAGGAGCAGTGCGCCGCCCAGGCCCGCAAGATCGTCCACGGCCTGTTCTCCCGGGAAAATGTGCGCTGGGTGCTGCTGGGTACCCGGAAGGTGGATGAGATCTTCTCCGGCTTTGTCCGGGGCAAGCTGCTGGACTCCCTCATCATCGGTATTATCTGCTTTGTGGGCTGTTCCATCCTGAAATTCCCCTATACGCCCCTGGTGTCCGTGATCGTGGGCGTGACCAACGTGATCCCCTTCTTCGGCCCGTTCCTGGGCGCCATCCCCAGCACGTTTCTCATCGTCCTGGCAGACCCCATCAAGGGCCTCTACTTCGTGCTGTTCGTTCTGGCCCTCCAGCAGCTGGACGGCAACGTGATCGGCCCCAAGATCCTGGGAGACAA
>CAUWEK010000245.1:0-4263 GCA_963557435.1 uncultured Dysosmobacter sp. | reverse complement strand
CGAACAGATCCGCCAGGGCCACCACCTTGTCCGTCTCCGGCATGGTCTCGTCCCGCTCCCAGCGGGAGACCGCCTGGCGGCTCACATCCAGCCGCTCAGCAAGCGCGTCCTGGCTCATGCCCTCCTTTTGCCGCAGCTTCTGCAATTTCTCTCCAAATGTCATAGGCACGCTCCTTATCGTTTTGTATGCCCATCTTATCAAAATCCCGGATTTCCCGCCAGCAACCGGCTATGGAATCTGCGCAACCTCAGGTTGCGCTCGCTCCTTTGCCGCGCTTTTGCGCAGGTTTGGAGGGTGTTTCCTATAATATTGTTTATTATACCACAAGCCTGCCCCGGCGAAAAGCGGTTTGCCTCTGGCATCGCCGCGGGAAAAAGAAAAAAGGCGGGGCCTTTGCCCCGCCGCGCAAGCCGCGTCATGCTCTCTTTTTCGCCTTGCGGATCAAAACCGCAAATACAGTGACCAGCACCGCGTATCCAAGGATGGAAATGATGCCATAATAGTCGAGCCAGATCTCCGGGGCCCGGATCATTCCGAAAATGCCGCCCAATACGGCAATGCCCTGTAGGATGATCCCGGCAGCGAACCACCCCGACGCTTTCTTTCCCTTTCGGGCAGCCAGCCAGGCGATGAGCCCAAAGATCACCAGAATCCAATTGTCCGTAAGCACAAACAAAAGATCCAGCAGCAAAGACATTCTTCCTCTCCTCCTTGAGGGGTAGCATACACCATCTTTTGCTGTCTGGCAAGGATTTACAAGAAAAAAATTTCCCGCTCCGGCGGCCCCTCGTCCAAAAGGGCCCCTCCGCGCAAGAGGCCGAACAGGCCCCGGCACAAGAGGCGCATCATAAAAAAGGGCGGGGCCTTTGCCCCGCCCTTTTATGCCGTTTTTTGCTTTCGGATCATCCACGCAAAGCACGCAATGAACAGCACATACAGCGTGATGGACAGGACGCTGTAACGCGTGAGCTGCTGCGGGTCTCCGGCCATACTCAAAAGCCTGCCCAGAACAGAAATTCCCTGGAGCACAGCGCCAATCACCAGCCACCGCTTCGCTTTCTTCCCCTTTTTTGCCTTTGAAACCGCGATCAGTCCAAACAGAATCAAAACCAGGTTGTACAAAAGCGCATACTCCACGTCCAGCAGAAAAGATACAAGCATTTGTCATTCCTCCCTCGCCCATAGCATGCACTGACTTTTGCTGTCTGGCAAGGATTTACAGAACGTTTCCCATCTCCGGGTACGCCCGCAATCGCAGCCCTGCCGGATCGGCCACCGCTGACCTGTGCAGTACAGCCAGCAGCCATTGACGTTCTGTACACTTTCTGCTGTATTATTAAGGACTTCAGGCTCGACCGTTTCGGACGTAAAGGTGTTGGCTGTATGGTACGCGGCATTCACCATCGAGGTAGAAGCCCTCTTTTTCTTAAACGACTCTGCGTTCCGATGTTCCACACCTAAAGATCTCAAGCTGTACACAGCGGCATCATAGATAGTCTCGGTTTGCCGCTGACATCCTCTGGGAAAAATAAAAAAGCGGCCCGAAGGCCGCTTGTCCCCTTTCATTCCAGCGCGCGGGCCGGGAACGTTCCCTCCACCAGCCGCAGCGCCTCTTTCGGACGGGCACCACGCTGGATCTCCCGCAGCAGCGCCGCGTACACCAGGCGGCGGCTGCCGGCCAGAGCCACGGCGTGGTCCAGCTCGTCCCCCGCAAAACCGGCCAGCTCCAGCTGGCGGATCTGCCCCGTTACATCCACACTTCCACCGCCTTTCCCTTTTAGGATACACCCTTTTTCGGAAAAAGCGTCATCATAGTTTCGTTAAATTCCGGTAAACTCCTGCGTGACCACCGGCAGATCCACGATCTGGAGCCCACGGCTCATGGCGTACAGAAGCGTATACTGGGTGCCGCCGGGCGTACCGTCAAAGGCGGCGATCAGCAGCGAGGCATGGTCCACCATATAGCGGTCCCGCCGCTGCATGCATGAGGACGTATACCGCTGAGACACCAGCGTCTCATAGTCACACGCATCCACCAGCCGCCGGTACCGGGCCCGCTGGTCCGCCGGCCAGGCATCCGCCTGGGTGGGGCATGGAATGGCTGCCTCCAGCGTCACGTCCGGGTGAGCTTCCCGCAGCGCCAGAACGCACTCACAAAAATACAGGTCACAGCCCATGGCCATACCGCACAGGAAATGGCGGTAACCCTCGGCATAGGCCGCCTCCACCGCGTCCGCTATCCGACGCTTGAGATCCAGACAGCGCAGGTCCTCCTCCCGATAGCCCCAGGGCAGTTTGGCGGGACGGTGCCCGGTAAAACAGCAGGCAGATTGTCTTCCCAACACGACGGTCCCCCCTTCCCCTGACAGAGTTCTCTGCATTAGTATAGAACACGTGTTCTTATTTGTAAAGTAAATTTCGCAAAAAAGCCTTCCCGCCCGGCATCCCGGAAAAATCCGTGCCCAATTTTCATTTTGGGGTTGCATTTTACCGCAGTACGCCGTATACTATCTAGCAGAAAACAACTGAATCCTTTGTCTTCAGGGCGGGGTGCAATTCCCCACTGGCGGTATAGTCCGCGACCGGCTGCTTCTGCGGCCGCTGACCCGGTGTGACTCCGGGACCAACAGTTACAGTCTGGATGGAAGAAGATGGTTGCGGCAGAGCCGCGCACTTCGTGCGCTCCTTTGTTGCTTGTTCACCTTGGAGAAGTCAAAGCGTCCAGGGTGTTTTCAAGCAAACAAAAGGAGTGCTTTTATTATGTCTGATCCCAATGTGAACGTGCTGCCGGTCTCCCGGTCCCGGATGAACCTGCGGACCCTCTCCTCTCTGGGTATGCTGACCGCTGTGGCGTATGTGGTGATGTATCTGAGCAAGATGCTGCCCCAGGTGGCAGGCTTCCTTCAGCTGGATCTGAAGGACACGGTCATCTGCATCGGCGGCTTTCTCTTCGGGCCCGTTGCTTCCGCTGTCATCTCTTTGGTGGTGGCTTTGGTGGAGATGTTCTCCGTCAGCGACACCGGTCCCATCGGCATGGTTATGAACGTGCTGGCTACCTGCTCTTTCTGCTGCACCGCCGCCTTTGTCTACAAAAAGCAGCACACCAAGAAGGGCGCCGTCCTGGGCCTGTTCTTGGGCGTGGCTGCACTGACCGTGGTGATGCTGCTTTGGAACTACCTCATCACTCCCTTGTACATGGGCGTGGAGCGGGATGTAGTCAAGGATATGCTGGTGCCCATTATCCTGCCGTTCAACCTGGTCAAGGGCGGCCTCAATACGGCGCTGATCCTGGTACTCTATAAGCCCGTGGTCACTGCCCTCCGGCAGGCCAGACTGGTGCCGGAATCCCAGGCTGCGTTCCAGAAGACCGGCAAGGTCAGCATGGGCTTTGCCCTGTTCTCCTTTGCACTGCTGGCCACCTTCGTGGTGCTGGCCCTGGTACTCATGGGCATTCTGTAAACAAGTCCATACCTTATCGGGGAGGGACTGCGCGTCCGGTGCGCGGTCCCTCCCCCCTTTTCTTTTACGAACAAATGTGCTATGCTATAATAGTGAAGAAAGGGGGTGCGCCATGGACCGCGTGATCTTGCACTGTGACCTCAACTGTTTTTACGCCTCAGTGGAGCTTTTGAGCCACCCAGACCTAAAAGATATTCCCACCGCCGTCTGCGGCGATCCCACCTCCCGCCACGGCATCATCCTGGCCAAAAACGAGCCGGCCAAACGCTGCGGTGTCCAGACGGCGGAGACCATCTGGCAGGCCCGGAAAAAATGTCCCGGTCTGGTGCTGCTGCCTCCCCACCACGCCCTGTACCGGGAGTACTCCCGGCGGGTCAACGCCATTTATGAGCAGTATACCGACCTGGTGGAGCCCTTCGGCATCGACGAGAGCTGGCTGGACGTGACCGGCTCGCTGCATCTGTTCGGCGGCGACGCCCATGCTCTGGCGGACACCCTGCGGACGCGGATGAAGCAAGAGCTGGGGCTGACGCTCTCCGTGGGCGTGAGCTTCAACAAGGTATTCGCCAAGCTGGGCAGCGATTATAAAAAGCCGGACGCCACCACGGTCATTTCCCGGGAAAACTGGCGTGAGATCGTCTGGCCCCTGCCGGTGGGAGATCTTTTATATGTGGGTGCCGCCGCCCGGCGGCTGCTGCATCAGTACGGAGTGGATACCATCGGCCAGCTGGCTTCCTGCCGGCCGGAGATGCTGGAGACTCTCATGGGAAAAATGGGCGTGCAGCTCTACGAGTACGCCAACG
>CAUWEK010000244.1:0-4305 GCA_963557435.1 uncultured Dysosmobacter sp. | reverse complement strand
TTCCACCACTATTCTCTCATACCTGTCTACCCGGTCCCACGTTTGACGCTTACAATAGCTTTAGTCAAATTATCTATCATTCATTATAAAGCTATCGACAGGAATGACACGGATCGGACCTTTGGAGCATAAAATATAAACTAACCAAAAGAGAGCTAACCGGTTTCCAAAACCAGTTAGCTCTCTTTTTATGAATCATAAAAAAGTGTTGCCAAATCGTTGCCAGGTCGGGCGTTAACCCCTCAAAAGCCCAGCAAAACCAGGCTTTTCCGGGTTTCTGAAATCATTCCCACTCGATGGTCCCGCAGGGCTTGGGAGTAAGATCGTAGAGCACCCGGTTGACGCCGGGGACCTCTTTGGTGATGCGGTCGGTGATGTGCTGCAGCAGGGAGAAGGGCACATCCTCCACCGTGGCGGTCATGGCGTCCACCGTGTTGACCGCCCGGATGATGACCGGCCACTCAAAGCTGCGCAGACCGTCCTTCACACCCACACTCTTGAAATCGGGCACAATGGTGAAATATTGCCACACCTTGCCCTCCAGACCGTTTTTGGCAAACTCCTCCCGCAAAATGGCGTCGGACTCCCGGACGGCCTCCAGCCGATCCCGGGTGATAGCACCCAGGCAGCGCACGCCCAGACCGGGACCGGGGAAGGGCTGACGGAAGACCATGTTGTCGGGCAGCCCCAGGGTCTTGCCCACCATGCGCACCTCGTCCTTGAACAGCAGCCGCACCGGCTCCACCAATTCAAATTTCAGGTCCTCCGGCAGACCGCCCACGTTGTGGTGCGCTTTTACAGGGCCGCTTTCCAGAATGTCGGGATAGATGGTGCCCTGCGCCAGGAACTCGATGCCCTCCAGCTTCCGGGCCTCCTCCTCGAACACCCGGATGAACTCCGCACCGATGATCTTGCGCTTGCGCTCCGGCTCGGCCACGCCGGAGAGCTTGTCCAGGAAGCGATCCACCGCATCCACATAGATCAGATTGGCGTCCATCTCGTCCCGGAACACCTGGACCACCTGCTCCGGCTCTCCTTTGCGGAGGAGTCCGTGGTTGACGTGGACGCACACCAGCTGTTTGCCGATGGCGCGGATCAGCAGGGCGGCCACCACCGAGGAGTCCACACCGCCGCTGAGGGCCAGCAGTACCTTTTTCTCACCCACCTGTGCCCGCACAGCTGCGATCTGCTGGTCGATGAAAGCCTGTGCCAGTGCGGGGGTAGTGATCCGTTCCATGTTCTCGGGGCGCTTGTTTTGCTGCATACTGCATTCCTCCTGTCATACGTTCCGGGAGAGGGGCGGGGTGCCCGCGGCTCTTCCGCTTTGTTGAAAGGTGATCGAATGATGCCGTTGATGTACCTATTATAGCGGAAAATGGTGCCGGGGGCAACCGTCATTGACCGCCCGCCCTGCGGGAACAAAAACGCGATGCCATCCCGCCGGGATGGCATCGCGCACAGTGTGAGGGTTAAAACGGCGGCTCAGCGGTCTCAGCCGGCAAACAACCGATTGGCCAAGCGGCCCACGGGCTTTCCGATCTGCTTGGTCAGCAGCCCGACAAACAGCGCCGCCGCCACGGTGCCCTCCCGCACGCCCAGCAGGGTGCCGGTGGAGAGCAAGCCGATCAGAACAGCAGTGACCACCAGGGTGACATCAAAACAAACCTTCATGTTCCCGAATTTCACGGGGAGCAGCTTGCAGATGGCCAGGATCAGTCCCTCACCGGCCAGGGGCACCGCCTGCGCGGCAACCTCGATGCTGACGCCCAGCGCCACCAGAAAAATGCCCACTGCGCACAGGAGCCACTGGGTCCAATAGGAGCTGTACGTCACGCCGCGCAGCAGATATACCGCCAGGTCCGTCAGCAGGCCGAAGAGCAGGGCCGCCGGCAGCTGCAGAAGCTGGAGAATGGCAAACTGCCTGCGCAGCAAAAGGATCTGAAGCAGGATAAAGATCGTGTGCATGGCGATGGTGGCGGTGCCCACTGTGATGGGCGTGATCAGACTGACCACATACGGCACGCTGGAAATGGGAGAGGTGCCCAGATCCGCCCGAATGGAAAAGGCCACGCCGAAGGCCATGATACAAAGGCCCACGCATAAAAACAAGCAGCGCTTGATGGATTCTGTTTTCAAACAAATGCGTCCTTTCTGTTTTGTGTTTTACTTGAAAAACAGAAAGGAATCGCCTTTGTTGCGGGGAAGATTGGGGATCTTCCAGGTCCAGTAGATCAAAACTTTTTTCATACTATGTACAAATCAAGAAGGCCGCCTCTCTCACTGCGGGGTGCAGCGGGAGAAGCGGCCCTGGGCGCGGGAACAGACCCGCGGCTTATTCAAATTCCACCGTTGCAGGGGGTTTGCTGGTGATGTCGTAGAGCACACGGTTGATGCCGGGCACCTCGTTGACGATGCGCACGCTTACCCGGTCCAGCACGTCGTAGGGGATGCGGGTCCAGTCGGCGGTCATGAAATCATCGGTGGTGACAGAGCGCAGGGCCAGTGCGTAATCGTAGGTGCGGCCGTCGCCCATGACGCCCACAGAGCGCATGTTGGTCAGCACCGCGAAGTACTGGTTCATGGTGCCTTCCAGGTTGGCCTTGGCGATCTCATCCCGGAAGATGAAGTCCGCCAGACGCAGGGTGTCCAGCTTGTCCTTGGTGATCTCGCCCAGCACGCGGATGGCAAGGCCGGGGCCGGGGAAGGGCTGGCGCATGACCAGATACTCCGGCAATCCCAGCTCGCGGCCCAGCTGACGGACCTCGTCCTTGAACAGCATCCGCAGCGGCTCGATGATCTCCTTGAAGTCCACATAGTCGGGCAGACCGCCCACGTTGTGGTGGCTCTTGATGACGGCGGCGTTGCCGGCGCCGGACTCGATGACGTCGGGATAGATGGTGCCCTGGACCAGGTAGTCCACCTGGCCGATCTTCTTGGCTTCTGCCTCAAAGACCCGGATGAACTCCTCGCCGATGATCTTGCGCTTGCGCTCAGGATCGCTGACGCCGGCCAGCTTGCCCAAAAACAGCTCCTCGGCGTTGGCGCGGACGAAGTTGATATCCCACTTCTTGAAGGCGGCCTCCACCTCGTCGCCCTCGTTGAGGCGCATGAGGCCGTGATCCACGAACACGCAGGTGAGCTGATTGCCTACGGCCTCAGCCACCAATGCCGCGGCCACGGAGGAGTCTACGCCGCCGGAGAGGGCCAGCAGAACGCGGCCGCTGCCCACCTTTTCCCGGATGGCGGCGATAGCGGTCTCCTTGTAGTCGCCCATGGTCCAGTCGCCCTTGGCGCCGCAGACCTCATAGAGGAAGTTGCGGATCATGGCGGTGCCGTACTGGGTGTGGTTCACTTCGGGATGGTACTGCACGCCGTAGAAGCCCCGGGACTCATCGCAGATGGCCACGTTGGGGCAGGCGTCGGAGTGGGCCACCAGGGAGAAGCCCTCGGGCACCTTCTCCATATAGTCGCCGTGGCTCATCCAGGTGATGCTCTCCTGGGGCAGACCCTTGAAGAGCTTGCAGGAAGTATCGAAATAGGTGTCGGTCTTGCCGTACTCCCGGGCGGAGTCCTCGGTGGCAGCGACGACCCTGCCGCCCAGGTTGTGGGCCAGCAGCTGGCAGCCATAGCAGATGCCCAGGATGGGCACACCAAGCTGGAACACGGCGGGATCCGCCTGAGGGGACTGGGGATCATACACACTGTTGGGGCCGCCGGTGAAGATGATGCCGATGGGATCCATGGCCCGGATGGTTTCGATGGGGGTCGTATAGGGCTTGACCTCGCAGTAGACACCGCACTCGCGGACCCGGCGGGCGATCAGCTGGTTATACTGGCCGCCGAAGTCCAGCACGATGACGGTCTGGTGAGACATGTGGGTTCCTCCTTTATGAAAAGTGGCTTATGAATAGTCTGCTTCGCCCGATTCCGCCGCGGGAAAGCCCGTGGGGCGAAAGCGGACGGGGCACGGTCAGTCCTCGTCCCGGAAGACGATGTGGCCGGGCTCCGCGGACTCGATGATGGCCAGGGACTTGAGATTCACGCCGGCGGCACGCAGCCGGTCGCCGCCGCCCTGGAAGCCCTTCTCCACGGCGCAGCCGATGCCCACCAGCGTGGCGCCGGCAGCGGTGACGATGTCGCACAGGCCCCGCATGGCCTCGCCGTTGGCCATGAAGTCGTCGATGATGAGCACCTTGTCCTCGGCGCTGATCCACTCCTTGGACACCAGCAGTGTGACCTTTTTCTTGTAAGTATAGGAGAAGATGTCGCTTTGATAGAGGCCGCCCTCGATGTTGTCGCTCTTGG
>CAUWEK010000243.1:0-4324 GCA_963557435.1 uncultured Dysosmobacter sp. | reverse complement strand
GCACCGGCTCCATCACCATCAACGGCCGTGACATCGACGATTACTTCGGCCTGGACACCCTGAAGATGGTGGTCCGTCAGCCCCTGGAGCTGACCGGCAACACCGGCAAGATGGATATCGTTGCTACCGTCACCGGCGGCGGCGTGTCCGGCCAGGCCGGCGCTCTGCGTCACGGCATCTCCCGTGCTCTGCTGCTGGCCAGTGAGGACAACCGCGCCATCCTGAAGAAGGCCGGTTTCCTGACCCGCGATCCTCGTATGAAGGAGCGCAAGAAGTACGGTCTGAAGGCCGCCCGTCGTGCTCCCCAGTTCTCCAAGCGCTGATTTTTCCATCAGTTTTTTCAACAGGCCGCCCGAATGGGCGGTCTGTTTTTTTAGAGCGGCGTCTGTGCGCCTTCTATCGTCCGCCGCTCTCCCTCCCTCATGTGAAAAAAGCCCGCGTGCCTTGGCACGCGGGCTTTGCTTATGTATAGGACTTTTCCACATTCACCACGGCGTAGTAATTGCCGTCCAGGGTACGCACGGCAGTTTTGATCTTACGCTCCACCTCTTCGTCGCTGAGGCGGAACTTGAAGGGCACCACCGCATCAAAAATCAGATTCGTGTGGGTGGGACCGGTCACCATGCGGAAATCGTGGATGTTGATCTCGTCGTCGATGCAGTGGACCAGGGCGGCTACCCGCTCCCGGGTCTCCTCCGTGATGCCGTCATCGGTGACGATGGGGTCCATGTGGATGACTGCCTCGCAGCCCAGCTGCTCCCGCAGTTCTTTTTCCACATTGTCGATCTCATCGTGCAGCTCCAGCACGTTTTCCGAGGCGGACACCTCCGCGTGCAGGGAGATCATCACCCGGCCGGGGCCGTAGTCGTGGACGATCAGGTCGTGGATACCCAAAATCCCCTTGTGCGCCATGACCAGCTGGCGGATCTGCTCCACAAACTCATGGGCCGGCGGCGTGCCCAGCAGCGGGTCCAGCGTCTCCTTGGCGGCCCGCATACCGGACCACAAAATGAACACCGCCACCAAAATGCCGCACCAGCCGTCGATGTACAGATCCGTGAACCGCCCCACCAGCGTGGCGGCCAGCACCGCCGTGGTGGCCACACTGTCACTGAGGGAATCCATAGCCGTGGCCTCCATGGCCGGTGACTCCAGCCGCTTTCCCAGACGGCTGTTATAAAAGAACATATAGAGCTTCACCGCGATAGACGCGCACAGAATGACGATGACCAGGCCGCTGGAATCCACCGGCGCCGGGTGCAGGATCTTCTCCACGGAGGACTTTGCCAGCTCCACGCCCATGAGCAGGATCAGAAGCGACACCGCCAGGCCGGACAGATACTCGATCCTCCCGTGGCCGAAGGGATGGTCGGAGTCTGGCTTCTGGCCTGCCAGCTGGAAGCCCAGCAGCGTGACGAAGGACGAACCCGCGTCCGAGAGGTTGTTGAACGCGTCCGCCGTGATGGCGATGGAACCGGAGAGCATGCCGGCAAAAAACTTTCCCGCAAAGAGCAGGATGTTCAGTGCAATGCCTACCGCGCCGCAGAGGATGCCGTAGGCCTTGCGGGCCGCGGCGCCCTCCCGGTCCCGGATGAAAAGACGGGCAAGCAGGGATACCATACGATCACACCCGTTCCTTTCCGCCGGGGATCACCAGGCGCATGTGGCAGCAAAGGTCATCCAGATCCCGGTCCGTGGCGGCGGGGATACGCAGCTTGGCGCCGCAGTCCCGGCAGATGAGGTCCACGGCCGAGCGGCGGATCTCCATGCCGTAGCGGCTGCTGCCGCAGCCGCAGGTGATGCCCTTGTCCCGGGCGGCGATCTCCTTGAGCTCCGAGAGCACCTCATACATGATGACGTTGTCCACGAAGGCCTCCGGGCCCTCTTCTCCCTCCTGGCGCTTTTCCTTCTCCGCCAGAATGGCCAGCTCCCGCAGATTCTTTTCCACAATGCCCTCCGGGCCGATGAAACAGCAAAACTGCTTGGTCTTGGCGCAGCCCAGCGCCGTGGCTCCCTGCACCACCCGCTCCGGCGGGCAGACGGCCTCATGGGTCTGGCCGCAGATACCGCAAGGTACATAGAGGTGATACTTCTCCCCGTCAAAGGTCACCTTCAGCGCGGATTTGCCGCACTCACACTCCACCTCCGCGTTGGATGCCTCCAGGGCAAACACAGAGCGGGCCCCCATGACGGTCTTGCCGCAGGCGGGGCACAAATATCCAAATGTACGCATTTCCTCGCTCATGAACACACCTCTTCCGGAAATTTCTTCTTGTCGCTAAATTGTGATTATACCACTGTCTTTTTTCCTTGTACAGCAATTTTTGGAACATTAGGCCCCGCTAACTGCATTGACAACCCATCTCTCCGCAGGATATGATGAGGGTACAAAGGAGGCGATTCCATGTGTCTTTTGTTTTCTCTGGTCATCCAGATCATCGTCTGCGTCTTTTGTGTCAAACTGGGGGAGGAAAAGGGGTACAGCGTGGGACTGTGCCTGCTGGCCGGCTTTTTCGGCGGCTTTCTGGCGCTGATCGTCATTTTGCTGCTGCCGGACCAGAATCTGCGCCTGGAGGAGATGGAGCAGGAAGCCCGGGCCCGCCAAAAAGAGGTGGACGCCCTGAAGGCCCGCATCGCCCAGCTGGAATCCTTGCAGTCGCCTCCCCAGCCGGAAGCGGAAGAGGATGCTCCGGCCCCGCAGCCCGGCCCCGCCTCTGCCTGCGCTCCCGTAGTATTCCGCCGCCGCACAGACGATCTGATCACCTGCCCCCGCTGCGGCAGGCGGCAAAAAGGCAACCGAAACGCCTGCTACTCCTGTGAGTGTCCTTTTGAATATGAAGAAGACCTGTAATCTCCTTAAAAAAGGAGGGCACGCAAAGCGTGCCCTCCTTTTTGGTACGTTTCCTTCAGACGGACTTGCGGCCGTTGAGGATATCCATGAACTCCTCACCGGTGATGGTCTCTTTTTCGTAGAGGTATTTGGCCAGTTCATCCAGCTTCTCCCGGTTTTCCATCAGGATGGTCGCGGCCTTTTCGTGCTGGTGCTTCACCACTTCCACCACCTGCTGGTCGATCTGGGTCTGGGTCTCCATGGAGCAGGCAAGGGAGCTGTCTCCGCCCAGGTACTGGTTGGTGACGGTCTCCATGGCCACCATGTCGAAGTCCTTGCTCATACCGTAGCGGGTGATCATGGCACGGGCCAGCTTGGTGGCCTGCTCGATGTCGTTGGAGGCGCCGGTGGAGACGGTGCCGAACACCACTTCCTCCGCCGCGCGGCCGCCGGTATAGGTGGCGATCTTGTTTTCGATCTCCTCCTTGGTCAGCAGGTAGTGGTTGCCCTCGTCCACCTGCATGGTGTAGCCCAGGGCGCCGGAGGTACGGGGAATGATGGTGATCTTCTGCACCGGCGCGGAATGGGTCTGCATGGCGGCCACCAGGGCGTGGCCCGTTTCATGGTAGGCCACCGTCCACTTCTCCTGGTCGGTGAGGATGGCGTTTTTCTTCTGGTAGCCGGCAATGACCACCTCGATGCTCTCCTCCAGGTCGGACTGGGTGGCATAGCGCCGTCCGGAACGCACCGCCCGCAGCGCCGCCTCATTGACGATGTTGGCAAGCTCCGCGCCGGAGGCGCCGGAGGCCATGCGGGCGATCTTTCCGTAGTCCACATCCTCGGCCACCTTGATCTTCTTGGCGTGCACCCGCAAGATGGCCTCCCGTCCCTGCAGGTCCGGCAGCTCCACAGGCACCCGGCGGTCAAACCGTCCGGGGCGGGTCAGGGCCGGGTCCAGAGACTCGGGCCGGTTGGTGGCTGCCAGGATGATGACGCCGGTATTGCCCTCAAAGCCGTCCATCTCCGTGAGCAGCTGGTTGAGGGTCTGCTCCCGCTCGTCGTTGCCGCCGATCTGTCCGTCCCGCTTTTTGCCGATGGCGTCGATCTCATCGATAAAGACGATGCACGGCGCCTTTTCCTTGGCCTGTTTGAAAAGATCCCGCACCTTGGATGCGCCCATGCCCACGAACATCTCCACAAACTCAGAGCCGGACATGGAGAAGAACGGGACATTGGCCTCGCCGGCCACTGCCTTGGCCAACATGGTCTTGCCGGTGCCCGGAGGGCCCACCAGCAAAATGCCCTTGGGCATGGCCGCGCCGATCTCCCGGTACTTTTGCGGATCGTGCAGGTAGTCCACGATCTCCTTGAGGCTCTCCTTGGCCTCGTCCTCACCGGCCACATCGGAAAACTTGATGCCCTCGGAGGACTTCACATAGATCTTGGCGTTGGATTTGCCCAGGCCAAACGACATGGCGTTGGCGCCGCCGGCCC
>CAUWEK010000242.1:0-4389 GCA_963557435.1 uncultured Dysosmobacter sp. | reverse complement strand
GGTCCGTCGTCCCCGTTCCGGGATCGGTAGTGCCGGTACCCGGGTCCGTCGTCCCCGTGCCAGGATCAGCAGTGCCGGTACCCGGGTCCGTCGTCCCCGTTCCGGGATCGGTAGTACCGGTACCCGGGTCCGTCGTTCCCGTGCCGGGATCGGTAGTGCCGGTACCCGGGTCCGTCGTCCCCGTTCCGGGATCGGTAGTGCCGGTACCCGGGTCCGTCGTCCCTGTGCCGGGATCCGTAGTGCCGGTGCCAGGATCTGTGGTCTCCGTGCCGGGATCGGTCTCAATGGGCAGTCCTGTCTCGGGATCCAGCACATTGCCGTTTTCATCCACCAAAGGCGTATCCTCCGAGGGCTCCTCCGTGACGGGCTTGGAGGGCTTCACCGGCGGCTGGGCCGCCTTGCTGTCTTCCACATGGCCGGTGGTGGAGCTCACGGAGCCGTCAGAGTTGACGGACATGATGTCCAGATCGCTGAGGGTGCAGGGCTCCACAAAGGGACTGAGCTTGGTGTTCACCAGCTCCAAAAGCTCTTCGGCGTTGGGCACCACATAGGACTGGTAGTTCTGATAGGTGCGGCTCCAGCAGGATTTGGGCGTGTTGGGCATGGTGACAAACTCCACGTTTTCCACCGTCAGCCCGCCCAGAATGGCCTGCTGACCGAACCAGCAGAGATTGGAAAAGCTCAGGTCGGTCTCCACGTTCTTCTCAAAGACCTTGGCAAACTGGTTGATCTTGGTGATGTTCTTCACCTGGAGCATCTGCTCCACCACAGCCTGCAAAAATGCCTGCTGGGTCTTGATGCGGCCCAGGTCGCCGTCAGGATAGCCGTACTTCATGTTGTTGTCGTGGCGGTAGCGCAGCACCTGCATGGCATCGTCGCCGGAGAGCAGGCGATACCCCTTCTCCTGGTGGATGTGCAGATCCTGATAGGGGTCGTCATAGTTCATGTCCCGGGGCACATCGAACCACACGCCGCCCATGGCGTCCACGATCTCGCCCACGGCCTCCCACTCCACCACGATCTGGTAGTCTGGCTCAAAGCCGACCAGCTGGGAGATCTCCTTGTAGAGGGCCTGGATGCCCTCGTCCCCGCCGCCGCCATAGTTGTACACGGCGTTGATGCGCTTGATGTCGTAGGGGATGTTCACCATGGTGTCCCGGGGGATGGACATGACGGTGGCCTTCTGATTGGTCACGTCGTAGCTGGCCAGCAGCATGGTGTCCGTGTTGCCGCCGCCGCCGGTATCCCGGCCCAGGATGAGCACCGTATAGTAGTCCTCGCTCTTGCGCTCACCGCTGGACTTGGGACGCACGCCCTCGCCATAGTCGATCTCCTCTTTTTCCGTCTCGGTGTCCTTGCCCGGCAGCTCCGGCCGGACGAACAGGCTCTGGCAGGCCACCACCACGATCAGCACCACCGCCAGCACCGCCGCCACGGCGATGAGGATCTTCTGCTGCCGGGTCAGACGGCTGGGCTTTTTCGGTTTTTTCTGCCGGGGCTCTTTCCCGCCCGTGATTCGCTTTCCATTCTCTTTTTCCAATGTCTTTCTATCCTTTCAATGCGTCCCGCGCCTCCAGCGTGGCCCGGTGCACAGGGTTTCCCATATCGGTCATTTCCTGGATGGTCATCTCCAGTCCCAAACACAGTCCCTCGTTCAGGTCTTTATAGCATACCTGCCGCAATTTGTCCACCCCCGGAAAATCCCGGGAGGGTTCGATATAATCTGCCAGATAAATGATTTTTTCCAGCAGCGTCATACCGGCGTGTCCGGTGGTGTGCCACCAGATGGCGTTGTAGATCTCCTCGTCCACGCCGAATACGTCACGGGCCAGGGCGGCGCCGGTCTTGGAGTGGAGCAGCTTGAGCGATACCCGTTCCAGCTCGTCCAGCTCTATGCCGTAGTGATCGCAGAGGGCCAGCTGCGCGTCCATATCCAGCTTTTTGGTGCAGTCGTGCAGCAGGGCCGCCACCCGGGCCTTTTCCACATCGGCACCGTACCGCTCCGCCAGTCGGATAGCCTCCTGCTCCGTACCCAGCACGTGGGGGATCCGCTTGTGCTTTAGATAGCTCAGTGCCACCGGCCGCAGCTGAGAGATAGACAGGTTCTTCAAATCCGCGCTCGTGCCATAGAGGCCCTGGCGGAGGATATAACCATACACCGCGGGGGGCAGCAGAGCCCCGCCCGTACCCTCCGCCAGCTTTTGCCGCAGCTCCGTGGAGGATACGTCGATCACGCCGGGGATGGTCAATGTGAAGATCCGGGCCTGGGGGTAGGTCTTGTAGAGGTAATCCCGCTGCACGGAAAAAAGCTCCTCCGTGTCCGCCTCCGTCCGACCGAAGGCGGCGATGCCCGCCAGGGACAAAATTTTCTCCGGAGCGTGCCAGGCCTGGAGCGTCAAAAACATGTCCGTCCCCATCAAAAGCCACAGCTCATCGTCAGGATACCGCTCTTTCAGCTGCGCCAGGGTGTCGGAGGTATAGCTCTTTCCCGCGCGGGAAAGCTCCATATCCAGTACCTCCACCTTGCCGTCCAGGCCCATCTGCTCCGCTGCCAGGCGGGTCATCTCCAGCCGCTGGGCCGCGGTGGGGCTATGGTCGGGCAGGTCCTTGTGGGGCGGCAGGCCCGCCGGGATCACCAGCAGCCGGTCCAGCTTCAAAAGCTCAAACACGGCCCGCGCCGCCGTCACATGCCCCAGGTGGGGCGGGTTGAACGTGCCGCCGTAAATACCGATTTTCATAGTATGAATCCGTTCCTCTTTTCATGCCGGGCCCGGTACAGCGGCCGGGCGCCGGGCCTTACTGGGGCCGCTTTTTCGCTGCCTTTACCAGCTGGATGCGCTTTTCCTTGGGCTTGGAGTGGCTCTCCCGGTAGAGCACGAACTTGCTGCCGATCACCTGCACCACCTCGCTGCGGGTGGCCTTGGCCAGCGTATCGGCCGCAAGGCGTGCATCGTACTCAATGTTGTTGTCCAGCACCCGGCCCTTGATGAGCTCCCGTGCCTCCAGGGCTTCGTCGGCCTGACGGATAAGATTTTCTCCGATGCCGTCCTTGCCCACCTGCAAAATGGTGTCGATGCTGTTGGCCAGGCCTCTGAGCTGGGCCCGCTGTTTGCTTGTCAATTCCATAGCTTCTCCTACTGTCAGACGTTTATTTGTTCAAATAAGTTGCCAATTTTTCAGAAAAATCCCGCAGGGCCTTGCCCCGGTGGGAAATGGCGCTCTTTTCCTCCGCCGTCAGCTGGCCGAAGGTCTTGCCCTTTTCCGGCACCAGAAACACCGGGTCGTAGCCAAAGCCGCCCTCTCCCATAGGAGCAAAGGCGATGGCGCCGTCGCACTGTCCCTCGGCCGTCAGCTCGTCCCCGTTGGGGAACGCGCAGGCGATGGCACAGGTGAAGTGGGCCTTCCGGGTGGTCTGGCCCCGCATGGAGTTCAAAAGCAGCGTGTAGCGGCCCTTGTCATCCAGGCCCTCCCCGCCGTAGCGGGCAGAATACACGCCGGGGCCGCCGTTGAGGGCGTCCACGCACAATCCAGAGTCGTCGGCGATGGCGGGCAGTCCGGAGGCTGCGCAGATGGCCTTTGCTTTGAGCATGGCGTTTTCGGCAAAGGTGGTGCCCGTCTCCTCCACGTCCACGGTGATGCCCACGTCGGCGGGGCTCACCACTTCCACACCCAGCTCGCCCAAAATGGCGGACATCTCCCGGATCTTACCGGGATTATGGGTGGCCAGTACGAATTTCACAGACATCAAAGCGTCCCTCCCAGTACCTTTTTCTGTACTTCCAGCAGCTCCCGGTTGCCCTTGGCGCAAAGGCGCACCAGTTCCTGCTGCTCCGCCGGGGTAAATGCCCGGCCCTCGCCGGTGCCCTGGAGCTCGATGATCTCCCCGGCCTCGTTCATCACGCAGTTGAGATCCACCTGGGCATGGCTGTCCTCGCTGTACTGCAGGTCCAGCATCAGCTGATCGCCCACGATGCCGGCACTGACGCCGGTGACAAAGTGGCGCAGGGGCGTCCGGGACAGCACGCCGTCCGCCACCAGCTTCCGGCAGGCCAGGGCCAGAGCGATGAAGCCGCCGGTGACAGAGGCGGTGCGGGTGCCGCCGTCTCCCTGGAGCACGTCGCAGTCCACGGTGATGGTGCGCTCACCCAGAGCCTCCATGTCCACCGCCGCCCGGAGGGAGCGGCCCACCAGCCGCTGGATCTCGGCGCTGCGGGGGCTGAGCTTGAGCTTGGAAACGTCCCGCTTGCTGCGCTCCCGGTTGGCCCGGGGCAGCATGGAGTACTCGGCGGTGACCCAGCCGGTGCCCTCCGGCACATGGGGCGGCACCCGGTCCTCCACGCTGGCGCAGCAGAGAACCATGGTGTCGCCGCACTGGATGAGACAGCTGCC
>CAUWEK010000241.1:0-4480 GCA_963557435.1 uncultured Dysosmobacter sp. | reverse complement strand
GCCAGCACTTTCATCCCGTCTTCCAGCATCTCATCCACAACGGCACGGACACTTTCCATCCCGTCACCGGAGATTTCATGGCGTGCACCCTTGTATTCCACGCTGCTGCACCGGCCGCATACTTCGTCAATGCTGCCCTTGAGGATCAGCAGATTTTCTTCTCCGTGCCTGACCAGAACGCTGGCAAATCTTCGCTCATAGTCAAAGGGCAGCTCGTCCAGCTTTTCATATCGGGCAGCCAGTTCTTGAAAGTGCAGCTCATGGCCCGGCATCTCCCGGCACCGTAAAACGGCGCTGTCCAGATGGTTTTTGACCCCGGTGTGATAGAGGCTGTTCAAATAGGCAAGATCCAGGACCTTCGCACTCTCGTTGCCCAGGATATCCATGTAGTATTCCAGTGTGATCTTGTCCCCGGTCAGTGTGCCGGTCTTGTCCACGCAAAGGACATCCATACTGCCGAAGCCCTGCATGGCATTGATATTTTTCACCACAGTCTGCTTTTTCCCCATGGCTGCACTGCCCTTGGCCAGGCAGGCGTTGATGACCATGGGCAGCATTTCCGGCGTCAGGCCCACGGCAACAGACAGCGCGAACAAGAATGCGGAGACCCAGTCACCTTTTGTCAGGCCACAGGCAATCAAAACCACCGGGATCAAAACCGCCATAAAGCGGATGAGCACCCACGCGATGGAATTGGCCCCCTGATCAAACCCATTTTTCCGGGAGGATTCCGCCGCGGCGAAGCCGCCATAGACGGTGTCCTCCCCCACGGCCAGCACAACGCCCTCCCCGCTGCCGCCGGTAAGGGCGGAGCCCATAAAAACAAGATTGCGGTACCCGGCATAGGACCGGGGCTCTTCGGGCAAAAGCGTCCCGGCGCTTTTTTCCAGGATCGCACTCTCCCCCGTAATGACCGACTGGGAGACGAACAGATCCTTTGCCGCAGTCAGCCGGATGTCCGCGGGGACTCTGTCTCCGGCGGACAGGCGGACCAGATCCCCCACCACCAGCTCAGTGGAGGATACCCTGATCCATTTGCCGTTTCTGCGCACCAGCACCGTGGACGCGATCATGCCCGTCAGGCGGTCTGCCACCTGCTTGGCCCGCAGCTCCTGGGCAAACCGCACCGCGCCGCTGATGAGCAGCATACATACGATGATGACCACCGTGGTAATATTCCGGCTGAAATTGGACGCCAATACCACATCGGTCAAAAAGGAAATACATGCCAGCACAAACAGAATGACGGTAAACGGATTGAGAAATGCCCGCCGCAGGCGATAGAGCACCGTATCCGACGCCCGGCCCGACAGGCTGTTTTTCCCGTACCGATCACGGCTCTCCTCCGCCTGCTCGTCGCTGTAACCTTGACCGGAAATGTGAAAATCCCGGAACAGCGTGTCAATGTCCATGTACGCGTAATTCAGTACACGCCGATGGGCGATCGGATTTTCTTTCATTACCTCACCTCCGCAGGGTTTTTCTATCATACCATAGAATCATCCTGCTGCGTGGAATGAAATCCTTGCTTTTTTCTTGCTTTCACACAGAAGCTCCCGTCCTGCCGGTGTCCGGCTCTGCCCGTTCAATCCTCGTCCCCGGCCTTGAAGTTGTAAACAGGACGGAGGATCTTTATCACTTCCGCCGCAGGGCCGATGTTATGCAGGATGTCCTCCATGCCCTTGTAGGCCATGGGTCACTCGTCCAGGGTCGCACGGCTCACCGAGAATGAGCTTATTCAGCTTCTGAAGCTCCAGCCGTCCCTCCCGGATGCGGGCGGTCTCCATGCCGCAGCCGATGTCCACCCCCACCAGATCGGGCACCACCTTATCGGCGATGGTCATGGTGGTGCCGATGGTGCAGCCCTTGCCGGCGTGGATGTCCGGCATGAGCCGGATGCGGCTGCCTGCTGTGAATTCCTGATCGCACAGCTCCTGGACCTGTGCGATGGAGGCGCTGTCCACCACATCGGTGATGATCCTGGCCTCGTTGTATTTTTCTTGAATTTCGATCATGGTTTCCTCTCAACATTTAAAAATAAATCTGTAACAGGATGGTTCCTGCCGGCAGTCGCTATGTATTTCCCGAATAAGGCACCTTCGGCTCCTCTTGCGCAATGATGTCCACGATGTGATTTTATGTGCAGATCCCGTAATGCCTCCAGGGCGCGGGGTAAAAGCTTCTGTCTTCCAGCCGGCACGCGTCAGTGGCCACCGAAAGGTAATCCAGAAAGCTGGATTTTTCGAGTCGTATCAAACACGTCCCTGTTCCTTCGGCCGACTCGTCAAAAGACCCGTAGGATTCATTCCGGACCTGATAGACAATATAGTCTCAAAAATGAGTTCAAATTCCCTGGATGGGTCCGGGGCAACGGGTTTGCAGTCTGCCTGTTTAAAAGAAATGGGTTGTTTCATATGCTTTTTCTCACCTTGACATTTTGATTCGCCGTATCGTTTTCCATCAGAAGGCAGAAAAAGGCCCTGCGGCACGCTGTCACTCGGACAGGCTGACGCAGGGCGCGAAAAGGCTGCGAAGAAAAGCCGCATCTGCCTCCAGATGTGGTTTCCTTCACAGATAAAATCCATTTTTTATATGAAAATGGAACGATCTTCAAGAGGCTTGTACGTATCTTTCCAAAAGTCCCCATCTCTGCCGCTTTCAATTCAGCGTACAGCATGCTGTCATCCTGTGATCCTTGTATGTTTGGCGGATCCTTTTTTGATCATAGGGCAGAGCGGCTTTTCCCATCACACCGAATCCCGCGGAAATCATCAACCAAAACTTCCCGTCTCTATCCCCCCAGCAGCCATAAAAGCAGGAAAGCGAGGCCAGCGCTCCGCCCTTTCCGGCACAAAAAAATGTGGGCGCTGCAGCTTTCATGGTGCAGCGCCCACGCTTTCAAGCCAACTGCGACTCTCTTTCCCTGCCGGGCGAAAGTCTCAGCGGCGAGTTTTCAGTCTGGCCATCGCTCTGGCCAGAGCAGCCTTGGAGTGGTAGTACTCGTGGATGCTCTGCTTTTGACGCAGGCGCTCCTCCGCTCTTTTCTTGGCGGCTTCAGCGCGCTTGCGGTCGATTTCCTCGGGATGCTCGGCAAAACCAACCAGCAAGATCACATAGTCCGGCTTGACCTCAGCAAAGCCGGCGCCCACGGCGGCAGGCTCCCACTTTCCCTCTGTTTTATAGCGCAGCTCCCCGGGCTCGATGGCGGTGACCACCGGTTCATGACCGGGATAGATCCCCATTTCACCATCCACCGCCGGAAGCACCAGGGCCTCGGCAGTACCAATGTAGAACTGGCGCTCCGGGGTGATGATTTCCAGATAGAAGGTACCGGATTCGGCCATTTATACCGCCCCCATCTTCTTGGCTTTGGCAATGACCTCATCCACATTGCCCACGTTGCTGAAGGCAGCTTCCGGATACTTGTCCAGCTCGCCGCCCAGGATGGTCTCAAAGGAGCGGAGCGTATCCTCCAGCTTTACATAGCGGCCCTCCAGGCCGGTGAACTGCTCAGCTACGGAGAAGGGCTGGGAGAAGAACTGCTGGATACGGCGGGCCCGCTCCACAGTGCGGCGGTCCTCCTCACTCAGTTCCTCCATGCCCAAAATGGCGATGATGTCCTGCAGCTCCCGGTAGCGCTGAAGCAGCTCCTGGGTGCTCCGGGCAATTTTGTAGTGGCGCTCGCCCACCACATCGGGCTCCAGGATCCGGGAGGTGGACTCCAGAGGATCCACGGCGGGGTAGATGCCCTGCTCCACGATCTTACGGGAGAGGACGGTAGTGGCGTCCAGGTGGGCAAAGGTAGTGGCAGGAGCGGGGTCGGTCAGGTCGTCGGCGGGAACATAGACCGCCTGCACAGAGGTGATGGAGCCGTCCTTGGTGGAAGTAATGCGCTCTTGCAGGGCGCCCATCTCGTTGGCCAGGGTAGGCTGATAGCCCACGGCAGAGGGCATGTGGCCCATCAGAGCGGAGACCTCGGAGCCAGCCTGGACATAACGGAAAATGTTGTCGATAAAGAGCAGCACGTTCTGCTTCTCCTGGTCCCGGAAATACTCGGCCATGGTCAATCCGGTAAGAGCCACGCGCATACGGGCTCCCGGCGGCTCGTTCATCTGGCCGAAGACCAGGGCCGTCTTCTCAATGACGCCGGACTCGGTCATCTCGCGCCACAGATCGTTGCCCTCACGGGTACGCTCGCCCACACCGGTGAAGATGGAGTAGCCGCCATGCTCGGTAGCGATGTTGTGGATCAGCTCCTGGATCAGCACGGTCTTGCCCACGCCGGCGCCGCCGAACAGGCCGATCTTGCCGCCCTTGGCATAGGGGGCCAGCAGGTCGATGACCTTGATGCCAGTCTCGAAGATGTCCACTACGGGACGCTGGTTTTCAAAGGTAGGGGGCTGCCGGTGGATGGACCACTTCTCCGTGGCCTTCACGGGGCCGCAGTCGTCGATGGCGTCTCCCAGAACGTTGAACATCC
>CAUWEK010000240.1:0-4570 GCA_963557435.1 uncultured Dysosmobacter sp. | reverse complement strand
TCAGCTCCACCCGGTTGACCTTGATGCCCCAGGGGTCCGTGGCCTCGTCCAGAATAGCCCGCATACGGGTGTTGATGGTGTCCCGGGAGGTGAGGGACTGGTCCAGCTCCATGTCGCCGATGATGTTGCGCAGGGTGGTGGCCGTCAGGTTCTCAATGGCGTTCATGGGGTGCTCCACGCCGTAGGTATAGAGCTTGGGGTCGGTGATCTGGAAGTAGATGACCGTGTCGATCTGCATGGTGACGTTGTCCTTGGTGATGACGGGCTGGGGCGCGAAATCCGCCACCTGCTCCTTGAGGGACACCTTCTTGGCCACCCGCTCGATAAAGGGCACCTTCAGGTGCAGTCCCACGCCCCACACGGCCCGGAACGCGCCCAGGCGCTCCACCACGTAGGCCTTGGACTGGGGGACGATGACGATGTTGCTGATGATCACCAGCAGCACCAGGATCACAAGGATGATGGCAACGATGGTTCCGATGGAGATCGGCATAGATAACCCTCCTGTCTTTTTTTGCTGTTCGGTTTATATGTCCGCGGCGGCGCTCACCGCCTGGGGGAGCCGCTCTACCAGGAGCTTGACGCCCTGCAGCTTTTGAATGCGCACCATTTCTCCGGCGGGGATGACCGCGCCGTCGGCACTGCGGGCGGACCAGGTCTTTCCGTCGGCGTAAACGGCGCCGGCGGCGTTTTCATTGTCGATGGTCTCCGTCACCTTCGCCGTCTGTCCCAGCAGACGGTCGGCGTTGGTGGGCACGGCGCGGCCGGCGGTGAATTTGCGTACCAGGGGCCGGGTGGCGGCCAGGGCGGCGGCGGATACCACGGCAAAGAGCACCAGCTGCACCGTTACGGACGCGTGGGCCAGGGCGGCCAGCAGCGCCGCGGCGGCACCGGCCACAAACCAGATGGACACCAGCCCGGCGGTCATGGCCTCCACTGCGCCGAAGAGCACGATGGCGCCCAGCCAGATCCAGATCATCATAGGGCTGTGCCTCCTTTCAGAGCATTTTCAGGATTTACGTGCATTATACCATGGAATCTGCGGGAGAAACGTTTCATTTTGGTTACAATGCCGGCGGACGTTGCGCGGGACTGGGATTTTTGCTATACTGTGGATGAAATTGAGAAAATGAGGAGGAGCGGGCCATGAAACTGACGGTGCCCTGTCTATTCGGACTGGAGGCCCTGGTGGCGGAGGAGATGCGCCGGCTGCAATTACAGGAAGTACAGGCGGAAAACGGGCGGGTCCACTGCCAGGGGACCATGGGGGACATCGCCCGGCTGAATCTGAATCTGCGCTGCGGCGCCCGGGTGCTCATGGAGCTGGGCTCCTTCCCGGCGCCGGACTTTGAGGCGCTGTTCCAGGGAGTGGCGTCCCTGCCCTGGGAGGACTACATCCCCCGGGACGGGGAGTTCCCCGTGAAGGGATACAGCCTGGACTCGACACTGCACTCCGTGCCCGCCTGCCAGGCCATCGTGAAAAAGGCGGCGGCCCGGCGGCTGGGAGACGTGTACGGCTGCGAGACGCTGCCGGAGACCGGCAGCCGCTATCAGATCCAGTTCGCCATCATCAAGGACACGGCCACGCTGTATCTGGATACCTCCGGCGAGGGGCTCTACAAGCGGGGCTACCGGGCCAAAAACATGGGCGCACCGCTGAAGGAGACGCTGGCGGCGGCGCTGGTGCTGCTTGCCCGCTACCGGGGGCGGGACCCCTTCTGCGACCCCTTCTGCGGCAGCGGCACCATCCCCATCGAGGCGGCCCTCATCGCCAAGAACCGGGCACCCGGCCTGGACCGGAGCTTTGCCGCCCAGCGGTGGAAGAACATGGACGCAAAGCTCTGGATGGACGCTGCCGACGAGGCTATGGACAAGGAATTCCACGGCACCTACGATATCTGGGGCGGGGACATCGACCCTGCCGCCGTGGAGCTGGCCCGGCACAACGCGGCCCTGGCGGGGGTGGACGACTGCATCCGCTTTGAGGTGGCCGACGCCGCCGCGTTCCACCGGGACAGTCAGTATGGGCAGCTGGTGACCAACCCGCCCTACGGCGAGCGGCTGCTGGAAAAGAAGGAGGCGGGGGAGCTGTACCGCTCCTTCGGCCGGGCCATGGCCCAGATGCCGCCCAGGTGGCGCATCGTGATCCTCTCGTCCCACACGGAGTTTGAGCGGTGCTTCGGCCGCAGTGCGGAGAAAAAGCGCAAGCTCTATAATGGTATGCTCAAGTGCGATGCATTTTTCTACGGCGGAAAAGAAAAGTGAAAAGGAGACGAGGACATGTTCGATTTTCTCAAGCGGAAAAAGGACGAAGAGGAACCTATGCTGGACACGCGCGAGTCGTTTGCAAAGCAGGTGGATGACTCGGACTTCCAGATGACCGTGGACAATGTGATGACCGTTTCCGGCCGCGGGACCGTGGCACTGGGAGAGGTGCAGCGGGGAACGCTGCGCGTGGGAGACCAGATCGTCATCAGCGGGCGGCAGGGCCGCCTGACGGCCCGGGTCCGCGCGCTGGAGAAATTCCGGGAGATCATCGATACCGCGCACACAGGCGATTACATCGGTGTGACGATGGAGGGCGTGTCCAAGGAGCAGATCGAACAGGGAGATCTTCTGCTCAAACGCTGAATATGGGAGGTGCGCTGCGGTGCGCCATGTATTCATCATCAATCCCCGGGCTGGCAAGCAGGATCAGACCGCCCGGATCTACGCCATGGCGGACGCCCTGCGTACCCGGCATGGTCTTGCATGCGAGTGCCTGCTCACCAGCGGCCCCGGCGGCGGCACGGAGCTTGCCCGCCGGGCGGCGGAGAGCGGGGAGGAGGTGCGGCTCTACGCCTGCGGCGGGGACGGCACCATCTTTGAGGTGGCCAACGGCATCGCGGGCCTGGACCACGCCGCCATGACCTGCATTCCCGCCGGTACGGGAAACGACTTTTTGAAAAACTTCGGCGACCAGATGCCTCTGTTCTCCGACGCGGAAAACCTCTGGGACGGGGACGTGCATACCCTGGACCTCATCGACTGCAACGGCAGGCTCTGCACCACCATCGCCTGCAACGGCATCGACGCCCAGGTGGCCGAGAGCGTTCACCGCTACGGCGCCTTTCCTCTTTTGAGCGGGCGGGGCAGCTACCTTTGCTCCGTGGCGGTGAACTTCCTGTTCAAAGGCATCGGCCACCGCTGGACCGTGAGCCTGGACGGCAGGGAGGAGACAGGGGAGTACGCCCTGGTCTCCATGTGCAACGGCCGCTACTACGGCGGCGGCTCCACCCCGGTGCCCCAGGCCCGTATGGATGACGGCGTGCTGCATACCGTCCTTATCAAAAAAGTCGGCCGGGCCACCTTTGCCCGCCTGTTCCCGGCCTATTCCGCCGGGGACCTTGACGGCCTGCCGCCGGAGCTGATCCGGGTGTCCACGGCCCGGGAGGTGCGGATCCGGGCGGAGCGGGACATCGTCTCCTGCGTGGACGGAGAGTGCTTCCGCAGCCGGGAGGTGGTCATGACCCTCTCGGACAAGAAGCTGCGGTTTTTCGGCCCTAAGGGCTGTGACCCCAACGCCACCGCTACATAAGGATGTGCGCCCCGGCGAAGTTCGCCGGGGCGCTTTGGCGCTGGGAAGTGAGAGACGGGGAAGGGGAGCGGACACGCATGCGGGGGCCCTGCGCCGCATAGATTTTCCCCTGCGGGGCACAGGGGATTTTTCTGCGGGGGAAATTCACAAATATTTCATAACTTTTGTGAAAATCCCCCTTTACAAACCGATGCGGTTGCGCTAAGATAACAGCGTTAGCACTCGAGGGAGTTGAGTGCTAACGCTGAATGTGTTTTCAAAATTTTTATTTACTATAAGGAGGAATCCCCATGAAGCTCACTCCGCTTGCAGATCGTGTCATCTTGAAGATGGTGGAAACCGAGGAGACCACCAAGGGCGGCATCATCCTCACCGGTTCCGCTAAGGAAAAGCCCTCCGTGGCTGAAGTCATCTCCGTGGGCCCCGGCGGCAACGTGGACGGCAAGGACATCGTCATGACCGTCAAGCCCGGCGACAAGGTCATCACCAGCCAGTATGCCGGCACCAAGGTCACCCTGGAGGACGTGGAGTACGTGGTGGTGCGCCAGAACGACATCCTGGCCATCGTGGAATAAAAAGTCGAAGGGGAGCATGCTCCCCCTCGAACTCCCCCACCACCAGTGACCGATGTCACTGGTGAACGCCGCCCAAGGCGGCTGGGTCCTGGAATTTTCGCCACGTACACGCCGCGGCGAAAATGATTCCGTTTTCGGATTTGCCTTTGGCAAATCAAATTGAGGAAACCGCAGGTTTCCCACGGCTCTTTCGGGGGCTGATCTGTAACGTAAACTCATCTTCAAACATTGGAGGTAATGCAATTATGGCAAAGCTCATCAAGCGCGGCGACGAGGCCCGTAAGGCTCTGGAAGCCGGCGTCAATACCCTGGCCGATACCGTCAAGGTCACCCTGGGCCCCAAGGGCCGCAACGTGGTGCTGGACAAGAAGTACGGCGCTCCCCTGATCACCAACGACGGCGTGACCATCGCCAAGGA
>CAUWEK010000239.1:0-4592 GCA_963557435.1 uncultured Dysosmobacter sp. | reverse complement strand
ACTCCTCTGTGACCTCCGCCGTCAGCTCCCCCCCGCCGAAGGAAAGGTGTGTTCCCGGCTTCATCTTTCGGCCGGGGCGCACCAAGCACTCCCAGGTCTTGTTCCCCCGGTCGATCAGCAGCAGCACCTCGCAGGCGCCGCCGCCAGGCAGCCGCTGGCCCAGCAGACGGGCCGGCAGCACCCGGGAGTTATTCAGAATGAGACAGTCGCCCGGCTTCAAAAAGTCCGGCAGCTCGTAAAAATGGTGATGTTCCAGGGCGCCGTCCGTCCGGCGCAGCGTCATCAGCCGGGACGCATCCCGCCGCTCCAGCGGCGTCTGTGCGATCAGTTCTTCTGGAAGTTCATAATTAAAATCACTGGTTTTCATCTGTTTCCTCACTCAATGGTCACATCAGTATAGTAAAACGAAAGGATATCCTCATAGCTGTACCCGTTCTCCGCCATGGCCTTGGCTCCGTACTGGCTCATACCCACATGATGGCCGTTGCCCGTGCCGGTGATGACGAACAATTCTCCGCTGCCGGAAGAAGTCCCGCCGGAGGCAGCTTCCAGCGCCACGGTGCCCGAATCAGTCACCGCATACCAACCACTGCCGGAGAGCGTGGCACGCTGGCCGCCGTCAGTGATCACCGATGCGCCGGACAGGCTGTCGATCCAGTTGGAGGCGCTGTTGACGCAAAAGCCGCTTCCGCTGGTCTCCCCGCTTCCGCCGCTGATGGTAAAGTTCAGGCTGCGGACATTCTTTCCATAGGTGGTGGAGTAGAACGCATTGCTGCAGGCCTGCCCTGTCACCGTCAGGGTCTTGCCGCTGGTATCGGTGAACACCACCTTGCTCACATTGCCAAGAGCCGTCCGCTCTGCCACATATACATCCGCTATGGTGCCGATGGAGTAGCCGCTGTTTTGCAGTACCCATGTCAGCTCCGCCGGCGTATAGGTCACGGTGTAGCTATAATTGGGGATGGAAATGAGGGACTCATAGGGGTCTTTCTTTCCCTGAAGATACGGCACATCGCCGCCCCAGACATTCTTGGCGTCCTCCGTGGCACCGCCGTCCGAGGAGTGGTACACGGCTTCGATCAGCTCCCCGTCGTACCAGATGCACACGCCCGCCGTGTTGTCCACCGCCTCGTTGCTTCGATCCGTGGCCGTATTGACACCGTTGTACACCTGGCAGCAGATACCGCTGCACACGTCAAAGTCGTAGCTTGCGTGCTTGGTGGTCCGGCAGGCAAATGTACGGGCACAGACTGCCTGCGCCTCCAGAGCGGCAAGGGGCCAGTCCCCGTTCATCTCATAGGGCACCACGCCCTTGACATAGTCCTCCAGATCCACCACGTTGATGACCCGCAGGTTGCCGCCGTCCGGGCGGACATACTCAAAGCCGCCGTTGTACTTATAGCCCTTGAACCAGGTCTCCGCTTTCTCTTTCCGGCCCGCCTGGGGCATCACGCCCAAAGACTCGCTGCCGCCGTAGTCGAACTCGTACAGGATCTCCGTGGTCTTCGTCCGGGTGATAAGGACGGCGTACTCAGAAGAGCGCACCGACTCACCGCCCAGATCGTCTGCCGCCCGGTCCGCTTCGCTTCGGGAATCGTAGCATCCCGTGCGCACCGCGTAGGTCCCGTCCAGAAACACCGTCCAGCCGCCTGCTTCACGGGCCGCGTCCTCCGCATCTTCAAAGTCGTCGTATTCATCCAGCTGCACATGCCACGCCCCCAGATGGGTCCCATTGCCGGTAGCGGAATATTCCCCGGAGGAGCTGACATATATTGTACCCGCGGCAGTCATGGAGATGCAGGTCTCATCGGTCCAGCCAAGAGACACGAAATCGCGCCCGTCCTCAAAATAGCCCAGCTCATACCCGGAGCCCACCGCGTTTTCCAGGTTGGCCGAGAACATGGCGCTGGAGCCATACCGCAGCCCCACCCGCAGGGTATCCTTCACCGCCGCGTCCGCGCTGGCGGTGTTCAGCGCAAAAAATGTCACAACACAGGCAAGTGTCACAATTGCTTTTTTCATGCATCCTCCCCATGGTATCCAGCTTGACGGGAACGGGAAAGTATGCTACCATACATACAAATGTCCGCCCCATATGTACAAGTCAAATGAGTTTCCAACGAGAAACATTATAGTACAATTCCGCGGCACATTCAACCAAAATCGACAGGGCCGCCCCTGCGGGCGCCCGGCAGGAGGAACGCACTATGGAACAGTATAAAGTGGGTGTGATCGGCTGTACCGGCATGGTGGGACAGCGATTTGTTACGTTGATGGAGCACCATCCCTGGTTCCGCCTCACTGCGCTGGCAGCCAGTGCCCGCAGCGCCGGAAAGACTTATGCCCAGGCCGTGGAGGGCCGCTGGGCGCTGGATGTGCCCATGCCCAAGGAGGCAGAATCCCTGGTGGTACTGGACGCGGAGGCCGACGCGGAGAAGCTGGCCGGCATGGTGGATTTCTGCTTTTGCGCGGTGGATATGAAAAAAGAGGAGATCCGGGCCCTGGAGGAGAAGTACGCCAAGCTGGAGTGTCCCATCGTCTCCAACAACTCTGCCCACCGCTGGACGGATGACGTGCCCATGGTGGTGCCGGAGATCAACGCCGAGCACATCGCCGTCATCGACGCCCAGCGCAAGCGCCTGGGCACCAAGCGGGGCTTCATCGCCGTCAAGAGCAACTGTTCCCTGCAAAGCTATGTACCGGCTCTGCATCCTCTGAAGAAGTACGGTCTGGAGCGGGCGCTGGTGTGCACCTACCAGGCTATCTCCGGCGCTGGAAAGACCTTTGCGCGCTGGCCGGAAATGGTGGATAACTGCATCCCCTTCATCGGCGGCGAGGAGGAAAAGAGCGAGCAGGAGCCCCTGAAGCTCTGGGGCCACATCGAGGACGGGAAGATCGTCAAGGCGGAGGGCCCCTCCATCACCGCTCAGTGCTTCCGGGTGGCCTGCCAGGATGGACACATGGCGGCGGTGTTCATGAAGTTTGCCGACGGCAAAGCGCCTTCCATGGAGCAGATCAAAGCCGACTGGGCCGCCTTCCGGGGCCCCGCCCAGGAGCTGGACCTCCCCTCCGCTCCCAAGCAATTCCTGCACTATTTCGAGGAGGAAAACCGTCCCCAGACCCGGCTGGACCGGAATCTGGAGCACGGCATGGCCGTGTCCATCGGCCGTCTGCGGCCGGATACCCAGTACGACTACAAGTTCGTCTGTCTCTCCCACAACACCCTGCGGGGCGCGGCAGGCGGCGCCGTGCTGCTGGCGGAGCTGCTGTGCGCCAAAGGATACATTCAGCCCCAGTAATCGAATCCACACCAAAGAAAGCGGATGCCCAAACCGGGCGTCCGCTTTTTTGCATGAATAAAAGGAGGCTGCGATTGTGAAAACCCCGATCTTTACCGGCAGCGGCGTGGCCATCGTCACGCCATTCAACCAGGAAACGGTGGACACCGAAGCGCTGCGGAAGCTGCTGGACTTCCAGCTCCAAAACGGAACGGACGCCGTCATCGTCTGCGGCACCACCGGCGAGGCGGCCACCATGTCCTATGCCGAGCGCATGCGGACCATCGAATGCTGCGTGGAGCATGTGAACGGCCGGGTGCCGGTCATTGCCGGGACCGGTTCCAACTCCACGGAGACCGCCCGGGCCCAGTCCCGGGACGCCGCCCGGGCCGGTGTGGACGGCGTGCTGGTGGTGACCCCCTACTACAACAAGGCAAGTCAGGAGGGCCTGGTGCGTCACTACAACGCGGTGGCCGACATCTCCCCTGTTCCCGTCATCGTTTACGACGTTCCCTCCCGCACCGGCGTGGCCATCGCGCCGGAGACATACGCCCGCCTGGCCCAGCACCCCAACATCAACGGCGTGAAGGAGGCCGCCGGGAATCCCGGCGCCCTCCAGCGCACCCGGAACCTCTGTCCGGAGGATTTTTTCATCTGGTCCGGCAACGACGATGAGACCGCGGCCATGTGCATGCTGGGCGGCAAGGGCGTCATCTCCGTGGTGGCCAACGTGTTCCCCGCCGCCATGCACCGCCTGACCGCGCTGTGTCTTTCTGGGGACTATGCCGCCGCGGGCCGTCTCCAGCTGGAGCTGAAGGAACTTTGCGACGCCATGTTCTGCGAGGTGAACCCCATCCCCGTGAAAAGCGCCCTGAATCTCATGGGCTATCATGCAGGGCAGCTCCGTCTCCCCCTGTGCGAGCCCAGTGAGGGGAATCTTGCCCATATCCGCCGGGTGCTGGAGCAATACGGACTTCTGCCGGAGGCGTAAAAAGTGCCGCCGCTGCCCAAACGGGCAGCGGCGGCATTCCTGCACCCAGCAAAAACTCAGGCGTTTGCCTCCTGGCGCTGCTTTTCGATGTACTCATCGTAGGTGCACAGCCGGTCGATGAGCTTGCCGTCCCGGATCTCCATGATGCGGTTGGCAATGGTCTGGACGAACTCATGGTCGTGGGAGGCGAAGAGCACCACGCCCTTGAAGTCGATCAGGCCGTTGTTGACCGCGGTGATGGACTCCAGGTCCAGGTGGTTGGTGGGCTGATCCAGCACCAGCACGTTGGAGCCGAAGAGCATCATGCGGGAGAGCATGCACCG
>CAUWEK010000238.1:0-4957 GCA_963557435.1 uncultured Dysosmobacter sp. | reverse complement strand
AGGATCATTTTATGAGCACCAACGAAAAAGGGACGCCCCAAAGCAGAACATACACCGTGAATGACATCGCAGCCATTCTCGGTATCGGCCGCGCTTCGGCCTATAAACTCGCAAACTCCGGATTGTTCAAGACGATCCGCATCGGCAACATGATCCGCATCTCCAGAAAGTCCTTTGAGGATTGGCTGAAGATGGAGGAATATAGTAAGTGAAATCTAAGACGAGCTGTAGATTTAACTACAGCTCGCCTATTTCGCATTGGGCTAGACTTATTGAAAAACCATGTGTAACTCCTGTCGCTTCCACATCAACTGGTTCGAAGTATTCAGCATTTCGTGATATATGCAGGCATGTTATGCCACTCTTGTTTAATAAATTTGGAACTAAGGAAATCGCAAAAATAAGTGGCTTTGGCCCATCAGGTATTAAAATTATATCGCCTATTGGTAATAGTTCATTGGCGGTTTCACATAATTTGGATACCATAAACGCAAAATCATTAATGTGTAGTGATAGCGTCATCGCTGCACGAGAAAGAATAGGACTATTAACAGATTTTAAACTGTCGAGAAACCCTTCTCGGTTTGGATTATATGCATAACATGCAATTAAATAGTTAGGATCAGTAATAGATAATATTGCTTCTGATCTTATAATATCATACCCAAGGCCAAGAATATGGATACGATTACTATCAATTTGTAAAGACGGCTTTCCAGAAAACAAAGAAAACGACTCTATGCCCGCACTGGGATATTCTTCATAAGTCGGAGGGTACTTTCCCTCGGTATACCAAAAACAAACAGCATCATTTTCTCTAAGTATATTTTCTAGCAGCATTGGGAGTTTGCAATACCAACTCCGGGGCATAGACGAATAATCAATATGAACTCTTATTTTCTCTGATTCAGGGAGCTTACTATTTATAATCTGAAGAACCTTTTCTTGAAATCCTTTAGCGTCCTCATAGCTATTATAATAAATTGCATATGATTGGGCTTGAACTTCCCTTACTTTTGCTGATGTGTGTGCATATTTTTCGTAGTCGTCTAACACAAATACTACAGGAGAGATCGATGGAAAACGCTTTGTTAGTTTATCATATAAATAATATGATCTGTGCTCATACCCAAAAGCAAAAATGTATATATCATTAGGGGAAAATTCGAAATTTTCAAAGTTGGCATTATTAATTATCATATTGGCCGCTGCCCTCCCCAAAAAGAGATAACTGAACATTTATAGAATTAGGAGTCTGGACAGTATATGTTGCAACTTTGTTCTCTTTAATTCTTATCCTCTTAGGCGTTACATCAGCTCTCATTGGAAGCCAATAAGATGCAGCAAAAGTATTGGCTAACATATACTCTGTATCTTCTGTTATGCCGTTTTCTAATGCATCGACATTTACTACGATACGAGAATAAGCAATGGCTTGGTGCAGCCACTTCTTTGCATATAAAAATGATTCTTCATTATCAAAAACAAGTTTAAAATTGCATCCTACGGACTTTAAAATGTCATTATGAACGCTATCTTTTAAAATGTTGGAAATTTTAATCAGTTCCTTATACATCGTCGGGCCTGTAACTTCCAGCGCCTGCGTTGAAGTGCAAAAATTATTTGTATATTCTATTATAACACCATGTTGAACCTTAGGAGTTAGCTCACTTTTCCTGGCTTTTTCAAAAAGATTATTCATAATTTGAATATATGCCCTAGGATTCCCTTGTGAAATCTTTCGAATCATTTGACTACCTGCATACCAACCCGGTTTGGAGTTACCCTTTTGAGAAATACGATACATCTGCCGAACATAAAAAATAGGTGCAAACTTATCGTATACGGTTTTTCGTGGGTTAGGATATTTTTTAATTCTTCTCTGGCGTTTATCTGATAGTTCTTCTGTTATCCCTTGAATAATACATTCATATGTCGCATTTTCTTCGCCAACTTCTAAGCGATAGTAATCAATTTGGTCATCATTCCCGTATACGCCTATAAAATCTTCAAGTTTTTCTATGGGTAGAGTATCATCAAAGCGAGTCTTTAACCTATGTGCGCATAAGGAATTGGTCAAATTAATGAAATCAATGCCGTCGTATTTCATATCTACGACTCGATAACTAAAGTCATTCCCTGGAGATACAGATATATTGGGTTCCAAAGTTTCTAATGTGCGATGATAATAAGGCAATGTTGCTACTTTTAAGGCAATGCGTTTTGAATCGGAGCGAAACACACTATTGATGCAACGCTGAAGTGGTTCTGTCAAAAATTCAGCTTCATCGATACAAATTATCCATGTTGGTTCTTCAATAAAGTTTAAATATTTTGTTATCAGATCCTTTACAGCTAATAAGGAAGTTCCAATTTGCCTTTTAAAAACTGGTGGAATATTTGTAAGGCAATTTTCATTCATATCAAAATTGTAAAACAGTTTTTTAACTTTGGTTGAGAGAGAAAAAAGATCCGAAATATTATCGTCATCATCATTAAACCAAATATCATTAATTTGAAGAGTTAAATCTAAATTAGACTGTGCTTGTTTCATTTTATCAGGCTCTTCAGATATCATCTCCTTTAGTTCAATAAGAAGAGACTGTGCTAACAAGCAATTAAATGCAAATTGAAATAGTTGTATTTGTCTTTCTTCTGTGGAGCCTGAGCTTGTTAAATGTGTTACAAATTCTAAATACATTGGCACATACAAGGCAACATACTCTTTCTTTTGTGCAATTTTCTGCGCCTGAGGATCTTTAATATGTTTAAGCATTGAGTATCGCATCATTTTAAGCAAAAAAGTTTTTCCGCTTCCACGCGTTCCTACTAATATTTCGTGTTGATCATTAAATAAGGACCAATAATTTGAAATAGGACAGAATTCATTGATGATTTTTGTATCTGAAAAGTTTCGAGCCTGGCTATCACTAAATGGATTTTGTTTTGTAGAGCCTTTGACTGCGTCAGCAAACCGTTTCATATTCAACCTCTTCTTTCTAGTAAAATGACATCATCTGGGAAAAGGCCGATCATTTTGCGGGATGCCTTAAGTTGGGACTTAATGCACTCATTAAGCCTATAATACGGCATAAATTGTAAGCATTCATCCAAGGTATCCCACTTTAGTTCTCCTTCAATAGAAGAAAGCTTCTCAATAGATTTTTCGATGTCTTGAGGGGAAAATATTTTCCCCAATCTCATTGTATAATCTAATGGTGTTTCAGGACAATTAGTAACAAGTGGGATCCACCCTTGAGCCGGAGAATATTGAAATGTTTTTAGATTAATTACCCCTATATCATCTGTCAACTCTACTATGTGCAATGTGTTGGGAATGGATCCCCCGCTTCTATGACGAGAATTAACTGAAAAACTACCGGCACAAACAAATGTTATTGGATTTCTCCAAGTGTTTTTTAAAGTCGTTTCAGCGCGTGGGTGATGCCTGTGACCATGAATAACCAAGTGAAAACCATTTTCTCCTGCAATTTCGAGAAAATTGCTCCCTTCCTCTAATGCAGAAGTGTCATGCCCAGGCACTGGATATGTATAGTTGAAAGGATGATGGTGCATTAAGACAATTTTCCATTTATTTGTCGTTTTGTAATTGGCCGCTTCATTTCTAAACCAGGAAAGTTGCGTTTCATCCAATTTTCCATGCGAGATAGCCTGGCTTTGAGTACAACACCATCCTGTATTCAATAAAAACATGACAAAACTATCTGTTTCTATAATTCCAGAAAAAGGAGCTGGCCCCTTAATATTGGGATTTGGAATGGATTCAAGATTAATAGCAGGTGCGCTAGCAGCGATTTTCCTATACTGTTCTTTTACGCGCTCAAAAGGAAATTCTGGATCCGTCGAGGGAAATTTTTCATGTAGATTTGAAATGTTCCAGTCAATATCGTGGTTTCCCAGCCCAACAAGAATATTTTGAACTGGGATATCTAACTGAGTTGCAAGGTCAAGAAGCATATCTTGACAATATAAAAATTCCTGAGGGCTACCTACAGAAGTCAAATCTCCAGCTACACATATATATTGTGCGTTTTCTTGCCTTAAAACAGAAATCATACTATTTTTTAAAGATTCTCCGCCACTATTTTCATCTTGAATTTTTTCGCCAGGGACAGAAAATTCTGCTGTACGAGACAATTTTCCGAAGTGAATATCACTGATTAATGCAATACGAACCATATTGATTTCCTTTCGTATAGCTTTATTGAATTAGCGACTCTAGATTTAGCTCTCTGAAAGTCTGAAGTACATTTGCAGATAAGTTTTGCACAGCGCTTTTAATATAAAGCACAAAAAACTTTCATGTTTTATTATACCATGGTTTTCCAATATCGACAATTCAATACTTGTTCCGACATAATTAATAATTTTTGTGTGCCATAGATTAATCTATGGCACTTTTTTACTCAAGTTCCAGAGCAAATCCCTGTGAGTTATCTGAGCTATACCTACTTTGAGACTGCCCAAAAAGGAGTCGAAAATCCCATGTTTTTTCTCCTGCAATCAGCCGGAAAGCCGCCGCCCATAGGTTTTCCCCTCCGGGGTATCCGGGTGGCATAGAGGTAGCCTTTCCCCAGAAAATCAACACTTTTTTAGACCGCCGAAAGGAGGTGATACTATGTCGGTATTTCGCATAGAGAAAACCCGCGACTACACGGTGATGTCCAACGACCACCTGCGAAACGCGGGGCTGTCCCTAAAATCCAAAGGGCTGCTCTCCATGATGCTGTCCTTGCCGGAGGACTGGAACTACACCACCAAGGGCCTGGCGAAAATCTGCAAGGAGGGCACGGACAGCATCGGATCAGCCCTGAAGGAGTTGGAGCGAGCCGGGTACATAGTCCGCAATCGGCTCCGGGACAGCAAGGGCAAGATCGTGGATGTGGAGTATGTCATCTACGAGACGCCTCATCCCCCGGATACGGGCCAGCCGTGT
>CAUWEK010000237.1:0-5103 GCA_963557435.1 uncultured Dysosmobacter sp. | reverse complement strand
TGGATCAAGTCCGGCGCCCAGCCCACCGACACCGTCAGAGCTCTGCTGAAAAAAGTGGAAGTCCTCTGATCCGGAGGACGGAGCATGAAGGACTTGCTGCTCTACATCGCCAGAAACCTTGTGGATGATCCCGATGCCGTCTCCGTTACGGAGATCCAGGGCGATCAGGAGCTGACGTTGGAGCTGCGCGTCGCCCCCGACGACATGGGCAAGGTGATCGGCCGCCAGGGCCGCATCGCCAAGGAGATCCGGACCGTGATCCGCTCCTACGCCCAGCGTACCGGCGTAAAGGTTTCCGTTGACATTGTGGACTAACGCGCATACGCGCGAAAAGAGAGAGGAGCCTTGTGCCCCTCTCTCTTTTTGGCCCTCACGGCCGCCGCTCCAGCAATCGGATGATCTCCGACAGCCCCAGCAGCAAGCCGCCGTATACCGCGGCATTGACCCAGATGGCCCCCATCTGGATCACGGCATTGAGCCATCCGGCGTAGTCCGCCGTCATCCAGAACATGGCAAGGCCCAGCACGGCGCCGCCGATGAACAGCACTATGGCCACGATGCGCAGTGCACGGCCCACAGGGTTTTCCCGCTTGGCCGGCGCCGTCTCCGGGCACTCCGGCTCCTGCGCCTGCGGCTGGATGATCTGCTCTTCCTTCTCCTCCATATGCGTTTCTCCTTTCCCTGGGGTTTTCAGCGTGGTTTCAGCATACCACATCGATCCCCCGGACGCAAGCGCCCCTTGCCTGTCCGGCCAAAAGAGGCTATACTACTTCTATCAACAAAAGGAGGCTTCCCCCATGAAGCTGGATACCATCAAAGTCGGGAAGATCGTGGGCGCCCACGGCATCCGGGGCGAGGTGCGGGTACAGCCCCGGGACGCAGACCCCCACATGCTCACCGGCTTTTCCACATTTTTGCTGGACGGCCAGCTCGTCCGGCCCACTGCCAACCATGTGCACAAGAACATCGTGCTCATGAAATTCCCCGGCGTGGACGACATGAACGCCGCCCTGGCCCTGCGGGACAAGGTGCTCTCCATCCGCCGCTCGGACGCGCAATTGCCCGAGGGCGTGTACTTTGACGACGAGCTGCTGGGCCTGGAGGTGTTCGATGCCGACACCGGTGCGCGCCTTGGCGAGCTGGTGGCCGTGGAGTCCTATCCCGCCCACAAGGTCTACACTGTCCGGGGCGAGCGGGAGTATCTGATCCCCGCGGTGCCGGGCGCTTTCATCGTCGCCACGGACCTGGACGCCAACCGGATGGACGTGCATGTATGGGAGGGAATGGCCAGTGATGAACATTGATATCCTCACCCTCTTCCCCGACGCGGTGACCGCCTACACCGGCGTGAGCATCCTGGGCCGGGCCCAGGAGCGGGGTTACATCGCCATCCGCGCCCACCAGATCCGCCAGTTTACCACCAACAAGCAGATGCAGGTGGACGACTACCCCTACGGCGGCGGCCGGGGCGCCGTCATGCAGGCCGATCCCCTCTACCGCTGCTGGGCCCATGTGGTGGAGACCTACGGCCCCGGCCGGACCATCTTCCTCTCCCCCTGCGGCCGCACGTTCACCCAGACCGTGGCCCGGGAGCTGAAGGACCAATACGACCACCTGATCTTAGTGTGCGGCCACTACGAGGGCGTGGACCAGCGGTTTTTGGACGAATGCGTAGACGAGGAGATCAGCATGGGCGACTTCGTCCTCACCGGCGGCGAGCTGCCTGCCATGGCGGTGGCGGACGCCGTGTGCCGCATGGTGCCCGGCGTGCTTCCCGACCCGGAGTGCTTTGAGGAGGAGTCCCACTGGAACGGACTTCTGGAATATCCCCAATACTCCCGCCCCGCCGTGTGGCATGACCGGGCCGTGCCGGAGATCCTGCTCTCCGGTGACCACGGAAAGGTGGCCGCCTGGCGGAAAAAGGAGAGCTACAAGCGCACCATGCGCCGCCGGCCGGACCTGTTCGCCCGGTTCGACGAAAGCCAGCTGACCACCAAGGCCGAAAAAAAGATCCTGGCCCAGGCCAAGGAGGAGCTGGCGGCGGAGGATGCCGCTGCATCTGACTCTGAACAGGCATAAAAAAAGACGGAGCATACGCTCCGTCTTTTTCTTTTATAACCGCTTAGTACTCGCCGTCCCAGACGATCTCCTTGTACTTGTCGGGGTCCGTATCGCCCTCGGTGGAGAACATGAGCACCTGGCTGGACTGATCCAGCTCCAGATACTCCCGCAGGTCCTTGTAGGCCTCGTCCTGCATGATGGTGGACAGAAGGCCCATGCCCACAGCGCCGGACTCACCGGAGATGACCCGGGGATCGCCCTTCACCGGCGCGCCCAGCATCCGCATACCGCGGGCGCTGACCCAGTCGGGGCAGGAGACGAAGGCGGAGACATGGTTGCGCAGAATGTCCCAGGAGATGATGTTGGGCTCGCCGCAGGCAAGGCCCGCCATGATGGTCTGCAGGTCACCGCCCACGATCCGGGGCTCACCGTCACCGGCCACAGCGCCCTGGTACAGGCAGTCCGCCGCCCGGGCCTCCATGACCACGAACTTGGGAGGATCGTTGGGGAAGAGATTGGTGAAGTAGCCCACCACGGCACCGGCCAGGCTGCCCACGCCCGCCTGCACGAACACATGGGTGGGACGGTTGACGCTCACCTGGCGCAGCTGGTCGGCGGCCTCGTTGGCCATGGTGCCGTAGCCCTGCATGATCCAGGCGGGGATCTCCTCGTAGCCTTCCCAGGCCGTGTCCTGCACCACCACGCCGTGCTCGGTCTGGGCGGCCTCGGCGGCGGCAATGCGCACGCAGTCGTCGTAGTTGACTTCCTCGATGGTGACCTGCGCGCCCTCCTTGGCAATATTGTCAAAGCGGGACTGGCTGGAGCCCTTGGGCATGTGCACCACAGCCTTCTGGCCCAGCTTGTTGGCCGCCCAGGCTACGCCGCGGCCATGGTTGCCGTCGGTGGCGGTGAAGAAGGTGGCCTGGCCAAACTCTTCACGGAAAGCGGGGCTGGTGAGATATTCATAGGTCATCTCGCCCACGTCCCGACCCATCTGCTGGGCGATGTAGCGCCCCATGGCAAAGGAGCCGCCCAACACCTTGAACGCGTTGAGGCCGAAGCGGTAGGACTCATCCTTGACGTACACGCCGCCCAGTCCCAGGTTCTTTGCCATGCCGTCCAGCTTGGCAAGGGGAGTGATGGAATACTGGGGGAAGCTGCGGTGGAAGGCCCGGGCCTTCGCCACGTTTTCCGTGGACATGACGGAAAGCTGCCGGTCGTCGCTGGAGGGCATCCGATTGGCCGCCCATTTAATGGTATCCTTCATGAACTGACCTCCTAAAAATTTTTAGATGACCAAATTTTTTATTAGTTTCCTGTCTCAATCATACCATAGACCCGTGGGAAGTCAAGGCCTTTTTCGGCCTTTTTTCCGCCGGGAGCACAAGCTTTTTTGACCAGACCTGTCCGCGGTGCGCCATCGCCTCCGGCCCGGTCTCCACGCCCTCGCCGCGCGTTTTGGAAAAATCCACAAAACAGGATCATTTTTATGTGAAATAAATGTTTTCACTTATATTTCCCAATCAAAAGTACAGAATTTTATGGCTCTGTCTCCGTGTTACCGCTTTGTTATCCTTTGTTTTTCAATCCAGTTTTTTCCTTTCAATTTCTGTCGTTTTGCGTCACAAGTGGGGATGAATCCGCTTTTTGATCCCGGAAAACTTGACAAAAGTGGGTGCTGGGTGTATACTGACTCCAGTTTTTTGATCGGTAACAAAAGTTACAAATTGTTTTCTCTCAAAAAAACAACCCAGGGCCTGCCGCCATTTTCAGGCGTCCGGCCATGCCGAAGCTTTTCAGGAGGTACACTTTGAACAATCAAAACCGACAGAAAAAACTGCATGATTTCTGGAGACGCCGGGGCCTGTTCGTCACCGGCCTGGCCATGACCTTCTTTGTCAGCTGGGCCGCCATGGGTCACGCCGACGCCCTCTACATCTTCACCGGTGTGGATGACGCCGCCATCGTGCTGGATGACAGCACGGACGAGGTTCCCGATCTCTCTTCCCAGTTGGTCTATGTGTCCACCAGCAGCCAGGGCTATGATGTGACCCTGGCCGCCGATCAGACCGTGACCATCCACCATCAGGGCTCCATCATCTCCGCCCAAACCCGTAAGGAGACCATCTCCTCCCTGCTGGGCCGCCTGCACATTGAGCCGGCACCGCTGGAGATGGTGGCCGTGGACCTCTCCGGTCCCGGCGTGGAGCTGACCATCACCGATTCTCTGACCTATTACGACAAGGTGCGGGAGACCGTGGCCTATGAGACCGTCCGGGTAGCCAACCCGGAGCTGCCCAAGGGTACCGAGCGTGTGGTGCAGACCGGTTCCAACGGCGAGCGCACCGCCATTTACGAGGTCATCTGGTCCGGCGGTGAGCAGGTCGCCCGTCACTTCGTGGAGGAGGTGGACAGCACCGCTGTCAACGAGATCATCGAGTACGGCACCGCCGCCACCACCGTCACTGCCAACGACCGCATCTCCAGCGTGCAGAAAAACGCCGACGGCAGCGGTACGCTGGTCTTTTCCTCCGGCGCCACGCTGAACTTCTCCAGCGCCAAATCCATGACGGCCACCGCCTATACCTCCGGTTACGGCGGAGCCGACAACTGCACCGCCACCGGCACCGCCGTCCGCAAGGGCGTGGTGGCCGTGGACAAGAGCGTGATCCCCCTGGGCACCAAGATGTATATCGTCGCCAGCGACGGCAGCGTGGTCTACGGCATGGCCGTGGCCGAGGACACCGGCGTACAGGGCAACAAGGTGGATCTTTATTACGACACCTATCAGCAGTGCATCAACTTCGGACGGCGCAGCTGTACCGTCTATATCCTGGAGTGAGCGCCCGCTCCTCCGCTGAAATCATGTAAAACGTTTCTTCCCCGGCACCTAAAGGTGCCGGGGAAGTTTTTTACAGCGTCTCCAGCAGCGGCGGCAGCTGGGCAAGGTCGGTGATGGTGTAGTCCGGCCGGATGTCCTGCCGGGGCGCTTCGCCGCTGCGGTTGAACCAGCAGGTGCGGATGCCGGCACTACGTTTTCAG
>CAUWEK010000236.1:0-5215 GCA_963557435.1 uncultured Dysosmobacter sp. | reverse complement strand
TGACCGATATCACCAACTACGCCGAGGCCCTGCGCGAGGTCTCCGCCGCCAAGAAGGAGGTCCCCGGCCGCCGCGGCTTCCCCGGCTACCTGTATACAGACCTGGCCACCCTCTACGAGCGCGCCGGCCGCCGCCTGGGCAACCCCGGCTCCATCACCCTGATCCCCATCCTGACCATGCCCGAGGACGACAAGACCCATCCTATCCCCGACCTGACGGGCTATATCACCGAGGGTCAGATCATCCTCTCCCGTGCGCTGTACCGCCAGGGCATCCACCCGCCGGTGGACGTACTGCCGTCTTTGTCCCGTCTGAAGGACAAGGGCATCGGCGAAGGCAAGACCCGGGAAGATCACGCAGGCACCATGAACCAGCTCTTTGCCGCCTATGCCACCGGTAAGGACAACAAGGAGCTGATGAGCATTCTGGGCGAGGCCGCCCTGACGCCCACGGACCTGCTGTATGCCAAATTCGCCGACGAATTTGAAAAGCGGTATGTGAACCAGGGCTATGAGGAGAACCGCTCCATCGAGGAAACGCTGAACCTTGGCTGGGAGCTTTTGAGTATCCTGCCCAAGAGCGAGCTCAAGCGCATCAAGCCGGAATATATCGAGAAATACTGGCCGAAGAAAGACAAGGAATAAGAGGAGGGGGTAACCAATGGCAAATATCACGGTAAGCCCCACCCGTATGGAGCTCACCCGCCTCAAGGGCAAGCTGCGCACCGCTCAGCGGGGCCACAAGCTGCTCAAGGACAAGCGGGATGAGCTGATGAAGCAGTTTCTGGACACGGTGCGGGAGGTGCGCTCTCTTCGCGCCGAGGTGGAAGAGGAACTGATGACGGTGCATAAATCCTTCACCGTCGCTTCCGCCATCATGAGCTCTGAGGCCCTGGAGCAGGCGCTGCTCTATCCCAAGCAGAGTGTGGAGCTGACCCAGACGTTCCAGAACATCATGTCCGTCAATGTCCCGGTGTACCACTTCCAGACCAAGACCAAGTCCGACGCGGATATCTACCCTTACGGCTTTGCATCCACGTCCGGAGAGCTGGACACGGCGGTGGACGCCCTGGGCAAAGTCTTTATGAAGATGCTCAAGCTGGCGGAGATCGAAAAATCCGCTCAGCTGATGGCGGAGGAGATCGAAAAGACCCGGCGCCGCGTCAACGCGCTGGAGTACGTGATGATCCCCAATACCCAGGAGGCCATCCGCTATATCACCATGAAGCTGGATGAAAATGATCGTGCCACCACCACCCGGCTGATGAAGGTGAAGGATATGCTTCTGAAGGAAGCCATCGAGGAGAAGCGGGAGGCGGACCAGCAGGCTATGGAAGCCTTTGCGCAAAAGGAAGCACCGCAAAAAGCATAAGAAAAGGAAGCAGCCTTTCGGCTGCTTCCTTTTTTGCTGCATGGATTTTATTACAGCAGGGTGATCCCGGCCTTCTCGCAGGCCTCCACCGTCTCTTTGTCCCAGAGGCTGGCCTGCACCTCGCCGATGTGGCAGGTGCCGATCAGCAGCATGCACAGCCGGGACTGGCCGATGCCGCCGCCGATGGACTGGGGCAGTTCGCCCCGCAGGAGCATCTGATGGAAGGGGAGCTGGCGGCGATGGTCGCAGTGGGCCTCCGTCAGCTGACGGTCCAGCGCAGCAGCATCCACACGGATGCCCATGGAGGAGAGCTCAAAGCGGCGCTCCAGCACCGGGTTCCACATGAGGATGTCGCCGTTAAGCTCCCAGTCGTCATAGTCCGGGGCACGGCCGTCATGCTTCTGACCGGAACGCAGGACCTTGCCGATCTGCATGAGGAACACCGTGTGATGCTCCCGGCAGATCTCCGTCTCCCGCTCGTTGGGCGTCAGATCAGGATAGCGGTCCTCCAGTTCCTGGGTGGTGATGAAGTAGACCTCCCGGTCCGGCTTGAAGGTCAGAACAGGGAAGACGTTGCGCAGCGCGGCAGAGGTGTCGCAGATGGCGCCCACAATGTCCAGCACTGTATCCTTCAGATACTGCACATTCCGGTTCTTTGCGTCGATGTGCTTTTCCCAGTCCCACTGATCCACATAGATGGAGTGGAGGTTGTCCACCTCTTCATCCCGCCGGATGGCGTTCATGTCCGTATAGAGGCCGGTGCCCAGCTTGAACTCATAACGCTTGAGGGCCAGGCGCTTCCACTTGGCCAGGGAGTGCACTACCTGGCCGTCGGTTCCCACATCGGGAATGTCAAAGGTCACGGGACGCTCCACGCCGTTGAGGTCATCGTTCAAACCCGTTTTTCCATCCACAAACAGCGGAGCAGACACACGATGCAGATTCAGCCGCACCGTCAGGCTGTGCTGGAACTCCTCATGGATCAGCTCGATGGCCCGCTGCAGCTCGTTGTTGGTCAGCGGCATCTTATATCCGGCGGGAATGGTCAGTTTACTCATTTACAATCATCAATCCTTTTCAGAAATTCTCAAGAAAACAGCCCTAAAAGCGCGGGCGTTATATAGGCCTCCACCGCCGCGGCCACCGCCAAAAGCGGAATGACCACGGAAATGCACAGTGCGCTGATCTGCTCCATGCAGTCCCAGAACGACAGCGCGCCCTCGCGGCCGCGGACCCGGTTGGTCAGCTGGCCGCACAAATATAATCCCATGGCAAAGGAGAGCACCAGCGCCGGGATCTCAAAGACTCCATGGGGCAGGATCGCCAGAAAATAGAACGACAACGACTGTCCGGACGCCAGCACCTGCGCCCCCAGGACGCCCAGCAGCATGGCGTTGAGACCCATGGCCAACGCCGGCAGGCGCACATAGGGGATCAGTCCATAGAGCATAATCATGAGGCAGGCCTGCAGATTATTGATGAACAGCCCACCCACAGACAGTGCGCCGCTCTCATCCGTCACATCCATGCCGCCCACCAGATCATATACCTGCTGCACCAGCATGGTTCGCAGGGAGGGGATCGCCAGACAGGCGGCAAAAAACAGGCCCGTCAAAATAAAGAACGCGGCGGCAGACCGTTTGACCTCCTGGCTGTACCCATTTTGCCAGGACCTGTCCAGAAGGGAAAACTGCCCTTGCAGATATCTCATTGTGCCAGCAGCTCCAGACCAGCACGCAGACGGCGCAGCGTCTCCTCCTTGCCCAGGATCTGGCAGATCTCCACCGCACCGCCGGGCGTCACCAGTTTGCCGGCTGCTGCGATGCGCACAGGCCACATGAGAGTGGCATTCTTGACCTCCAGCTTGGCAGCCAGGTCGATGAGGCCGTCATGGATGGCGCTCTGCGTCCATTCGGGCAGCTGCTCCAAAACGGGAATGGCGGCTTCCAGCATGGCACGGGAGACCTCTGCGTTGGTCTTGGACTTCTTATTGGTGTAGAAATCTACACTGTACGCCGGCAGTGCGTCAAAGAAGTCCACCTTCTCAGGGATGTCCGTCAGCTTTTCGCAGCGGGCCTGCAGCAGCGCTGCCACCGCCGCCGTATCGATGGCGGGATTCTTGACGCTCTGACGAATATAAGGCTCTGCCACCCGGGCAAACTCCTCCGCCGGCAATGCCCGCAGGTACAGCGCGTTAAAGTAGGTGAGCTTATCGATATCGAAGATGGCGGGAGACTTGGAGATACCGGCAATATCGAAGGCATCCACCAGCTCGTCCAGGGAGAATACTTCCTTTTCAGACAGCTCGCCCTTGGGCGCCCAGCCCAGCAGCGCCACATAGTTCAGCACGGCGGGCGTCAGATAGCCCTGGGCGATCAGGTCCTCATAGGAAGGGTCGCCGTGGCGCTTGGACATCTTGTTGTGCTGGTCCCGCATGACAGGGGAGCAGTGGACATAGGTGGGTACTTCCCAGCCGAAGGCCTCATAGAGCAGGTTGTACTTGGGCGCAGAAGAGAGGTACTCGCTGCCGCGCACCACATGGGTAATGCCCATCAGGTGATCGTCCACCACGTTGGCGAAGTTGTAGGTAGGCAGGCCGTCCCGCTTCAAAAGCACCTGGTCGTCCAGGGTCTTGTTCTCTACGGTGATGTCGCCGAAGGAGACATCGTGGAACGTGGTCGTGCCCTCGTGGGGGATCCGCTGGCGGATGACGTAGGGCTTACCGGCAGCCAGATTAGCCTGGACCTCCTCCGGGCTCAGATTGCGGCAGGGATCGTCACCCCGGTCAAAGTCACCGCTGTCCTCCTCAGACTCGGTCTTTTCGCAGAAGCAGTAGTAGGCGGCGCCCTTTTCCACCAGCAGCTGGGCAAAGGGAAGATACAGGTCACGGCGCTCCGACTGGACATAGGGGCCCACGGGGCCGCCCACGTCGGGACCTTCATCGTGAGTCAGTCCGCACTCCGCCATGGTGCGGTAAATGACCTCCGTAGCACCCTCCACCTGCCGGACCTGGTCCGTGTCCTCGATTCGCAGGATGAAGGTGCCGCCTGCATGCCGGGCGATGAGCCAGGTGTACAGGGCGGTGCGCAGATTGCCCACATGCATGTAGCCGGTGGGGGAGGGGGCAAACCGGGTGCGTACCTTCCCCTTGGGGATGCGGGCCTCCAATTCATCGAAAAAAGCTTTATCCAGTGTCATGAAAGTACCTCCATGCCAGAATTTTTTCATAAAACAGCAACATACATTATCGCTTTTCTTCTGGAACTTGTCAAGGCTGGAATCCGCGCCGGGCCAGCATTTTCCCAGAAAATACAGCTGTAAAAACGCCGTGCACAGCCAAGTGCACGGCGTTTTCATAAAATGGATCAATCAGCAAGCGTCTGGCCGTTTGGGAGCGTGAACTCCTCCTCAAATGTGGGGGCAAGGTCAAGCGCGGTCTCCCACATGTGATAGACCAGCTCGCCGTCTTGCAGCTTCTCGGCCGCAGTCAAAAGGCCACTGTCAAGGCTCACCCAATAGCACAGAGTGTATCCGTTTTCGTCCGGGGCTGTCTCTACATAGATGCAGCCGCCGTAGTCATCAGTGACCTGATAGTCCGCCTTGGCGATCTGTTCCACATCCAGCGACAGGATATCTTCATAGGTTGGAATGTTCTGCTCCATATCCGGTGTGATATCATCTGCCGTGGAGGAAAAGACACGTGTCTCACTGTCATACCAAATATAGGTAATACTTCCGTCTGTAATGGAATGACGCACGCGACCACTGGCCAGGGTACGGTCCACCCGGATCCAGACACCGTTGGTGCTGACAGAGGTATTCCATGAACCGCTTCCGTCTTCCC
>CAUWEK010000235.1:0-5247 GCA_963557435.1 uncultured Dysosmobacter sp. | reverse complement strand
CGGTCAGGTTGAAGTAGTCGTAGCGGACGATGCCGCCCCCGGAAAGGGAGAGGTCAAAGGTAGCGTCCAGATGCCGCCGCCCGCCCGGCAGTGTGAGGATGTTCCAGGCGTGGCGGTACTTGACGCCCTGGTCAGGATTTTCCCGGGAAATGGCGATGACGCAGGGGAGTCCCAATGCGTCGCAGAGGATCTTTACGGATTTGGCGATGCCCTCGCACACGCCCACACCCTGGCCCAGCGGGCCGATGATCTCGTGGGAGTAGGGCTTTTTCAGCTTATCGTAGCGCACATTGGTGCAGATAAAATCGTGGATGTACCGCTCCTTTTCCAGTGGGGAAAGGGCACGGGCCGGACGCGCCAGCTTCTCCACCCGGGCAGTGAGGGCCTTCTGATGCTCCTGGACCTTCTTTTTATCAAAGAGGTACTCCGGCACCAGCTCCACATTCTCCGCCCCATGGGCATAGCGGTAGGAAAAACCGGTCACATAAAAGATCTCCGGGCAGTCCAGCCGCAGCTTGAAAAAGATTTCGCTGAGGACAGGCCCGTCCAGTTTTGGCACGGAAAACGACGGCCGCAGGGCAGTGATCCCCGTTTTCATAGCGTGATAGGCAGATTGGGCCACCTTGTCCATCTGCCGGTAATAATAGGGCTCCAAAGTCATGCTCCTTTCTCTCAGGGTACCACCCGGATGCCCAGCACCCGGGCCACCACGGCCGCCTGCTGGGCCGAGATAGCGGCGCCCTTGAGCTCAGCGCAGGAGGCGGAAAGTGCCGCATTATCCAGCGTGCAGCGGCTCAGGTCCAGGCCCCGGAAGCTGGTTTTGAACAGCTCCGCCCCGGTGAGATCGACCGAATCAAAGCTCAATTTGGAAAGCCGGCACTCTGAGAGAGCCGACTCCGTCAGGTCACAGTTTTTCAGGGTGCATTGGTCCAGCACAGCCGCGTTCCAGTTGGCGTAGCGGGCCAGCGTATCCTCCAGAGCGCAGCGGCGCAGGCGCACTCGCCTGAGGTCCGCGCCGTCCAGCTTGCTGCCCTCTATCCGGCAATCCTGAAAAAACGTGCCCGGCAGGCGGCATTCGGAAAAGCAGCAGCCGGAAAAGAGACAGTCGTAAAAGGCGGCGCCGGTAAAGTCGCAGTCCGTGAACGTGCAGCTCTGGAAGCTGCTGTTTCGTACCTCCAGCTCCGACCAGTCCTGCCCGGTAAGCCGGGCGTGAAGCAGCTCCAGACGGGAAACGCAGCCCCCGTCCTCCTGGGCACGATCCAGCCATGCCTGATCGATCATCTGCGCCGCTCCTTTTGCTCCGGTGTCCAGAGAAGTTCCTCAAAGCTTTGGATATACACATCGCAAAACTGGCGCATCTGGTCCTCGTCGTGGGCAAAAAACGCATCGTACACGCCCACCACCCGCATATGGGCCGCCCGGGCACCCCGGCAGGCGGCGATGCTGTCGTCAAAGACGGTGCAGCGCTCCGGCGCCACGCCCGCCAGCCGGGCCGCTTCCAGCCAGATCTCCGGTGCCTTTTTCTCCAGCCCCAGCTCCTGAGCAAAGGTGACCCGCTCAAAGTACTTGGCAATGTCCAGCCGCTCCAGCGACGCCCGGCAGTGGACCGGCAGGGCGCTGGTCACCACCGCCATCCGTCGGCCCTCCGCCCGGCACTGCTTCAGATAGGCCCGCACGCCGGGCTTCAGGGGCACATGGGAGTACGTGTCCTTGGCCAAGTCCAGCCACTCCGCCATGATCTCCTCACAGCTTTCGGAAAGGCCGCAGTAGTCCTTGGTGAACTGGGCCGCCAGGGGGAAGATGGTGTGGGCCACTCCCTCATAATAGGCGTGGGTATAGGGAAGGCCACGCCGGGCCAGAAATGCCCGGTCCACCTCTTTCCAGACGCCGTTGGAGTCGATGAGCGTCCCGTCCAGGTCAAAAAACAGCATGCTGTCCATGTTCACTCCTCCTTTTCCAGCCAGAACCGCCAGGGAAAGTCCTTGGCCTCCTGGGCATAGTCCACGCCGATGCGGGGCCCGGCACAGATCCGCTCCCGGGGCAGAGCGGGGCAGGGGAGACCCAAATCCGTCAGAGAGTCGCATACAAACAGCGCGCCTGCTCCGTCCGTCAGGTCCATGCGGTTTTCCGCACGGGTGATGCCCAGCGCCCGGCACAGCTTTCCCGGACCGTTGAGCATGTTTTTCTGCCGTGCCGCCGTCAGGGGCTTGTCCCCGTAGCGCAGGCGCGCCATGGTATCGCCGCCGGATATCGCCGCCGCGCCCCGCAGCAGTACAGCGGAGGGCTCCCCCTCCGGCTCTGTGACGATATTGAGGCAGTCGTACATGCCGTAGATCAAATAGACATATGCCCGCCCCGGCGGCTGGAACAGGGCATCTGTACGGGCCGTGCGGCGGTAGTTGTAGGCGTGACAGGCCTTGTCGCACCGGCCCACGTAGGCCTCCGTCTCCGTCAGGCGGCACACCAGCATTTCCCCATCCAGGCGGCGCACCAGGTATTTGCCCAAAAGCCGCCGGGCAACGTCCACGGTGTCACCCAAATAGAATCCCTGCGAAAGTATTGCCATTTTTTCACCCCGGTGTTACAATACCAAAATGTTGTGCAAAAAAGTATACCATGGAACCAGGAGCGGAGCAAGTCATATGAAAGTCAACCGGATTCGTCAAAATGTATTTCCTGTTCTGGCCGCGCTGATCTGGGGCACGGCGTTCGTGGCCCAGAGCGTGGGTGCGGATTACGTGCAGCCCTTTACCTTCAACGCCGCCCGTGCGGCCATCGCCTTTGTTTTCCTTTTTTGCCTGTGCATCGTGCTGCGCCTGCGCCGCCGCCGGGATTTTGCGGGGGAGGCCCAGCCCCGCCCCCATGCCCGCCGGGATCTGATCCTGGGCGGTCTTTGCTGCGGCACAGCCCTCACTGTGGCCACCAACCTCCAGCAAAAGGGACTGGAGACCACCACCTCCGGCAAAGCCGGCTTCATCACCGCCCTCTACATCGTTCTGGTGCCCATCGCCGGCATCTTTTTGAAAAAGCACCCGCCCAAAACCATCTGGATCAGCGTGGCACTGGCTGTGGCCGGGCTTTATTGCCTGTGTGTGACGGAGGGCTTTTCCATCGCCCAGGGAGACTTTTACATCCTGCTGTGCGCGTTCTGCTTCACCGCCCATATCCTGGTCATCGACCACTTTACCCAGAAGGTGGACGGAGTGGAGCTTTCCTGCGTGCAGTTTCTGGTGTCGGCCATCTTGTCCTCCATCGGCATGCTGGCCTTTGAAACGCCCTCTCTTGCGGGACTGCGGGCATGCATCTTCCCGCTTTTGTATGTGGGCGTTTTCTCCAGCGGCGTAGCCTATACGCTGCAGATTTTGGCTCAGAAGGACTCCGACCCCACGGTGGTGTCCCTGCTTTTGAGCCTGGAATCCGTGTTCGCCACGCTGGCGGGCGCCATCATCCTCAAGGATCAGATGAGCATGCGGGAATACTTCGGCTGCGTGCTGGTCCTCATCGCCGTGCTGCTGGCCCAGATCCCCATGCCTGTGAAAAAAGGCGGGAAAAGCACCAGCGAGCCTGTCTGAAAAAGAAAAAAGAGAAGCGCCAAGCGCTTCTCTTTTTTTAATTGGACAAAAATCGCGCACTATGTTATACTTGTAAACTGTATGACTCTGTGATGAGGTGATTTTATGCGTATCGATGTGCTCGGAGTCGGCTTTGACAACCTGACCATGGCGGAGGCCGTGGCAGAGGGACTGCGCTTGACGGAGTCCCAGGGGACCCACTATGTGGTCACACCGAACCCCGAGATCGTGGAGCTGTGCCGGGAAAATCTGGCCGCGAAAATAGCCGTCAACGAGGCGGATCTGGTGCTGGCGGACGGCATCGGCGTGGTCAAAGGCGCAGCCATGCTGGGCACGCCCCTCAAGGACCGGGTACCGGGCATTGAATTTGCCGCCGGCCTCATGGCGGGCCTTGCCGCAAACGGGAAAACGCTGTATCTGCTGGGCGCCAAACCCGGCGTGGCGGAGCAGGCCGCCCAGCGGCTCCAGGCCACCTATCCGGGCCTTGTGATCGCCGGCACCCACGACGGCTATTTCAAGGACGATGCCGCCGTGGCGGAGGAGATCCGCAAAACCGGCGCGGACGTGGTGTTCGTGTGCCTGGGCGCTCCCAAGCAGGAGCTTTGGATGAAGAAGTTCGGCCCGGCCACCGGCGCGCATCTGCTGTGCGGCTTGGGCGGCAGCCTGGACGTGTTTGCCGGCGTGGTGGAGCGGGCACCGAAATTCTGGTCGGAACACGGCCTGGAGTGGTTTTACCGGCTGTGCCGGGAGCCCCGCCGGATCGGCCGAATGATGAAGCTTCCCCTGTTTTTGGTGCATGTTCAGCAGGAGAAGCGGAAAAAATGAAAGGTAAGCTGATTGTATTTGAAGGGACGGATGGCTCCGGCAAGGCAACCCAGGCCCAAATGCTCTGCCGTCATCTGGCCCAGGAGGGGATCGCTTACCGGGAGATCGATTTTCCCCGGTACGGAAACCCCTTTGCCCAGCCAGCAGCCCTCTATTTACAAGGAGCCCTGGGCAGCCACCCCGGCGATGTGAACGCCTACGCCGCTTCCACACTGTTCGCTGTGGACCGCTTTGCCTCTTATAAGGAGGACTGGGGCGGGTTTTATGAGCAGGGAGGTGTGATCGTAGCCAACCGCTACACCACCTCCAACGCCGTTCACCAGGCCTCCAAGCTGCCGGACGGGGAGCGGGAGGCGTTTGTGGACTGGCTCTTTGATCTGGAATACCGCCGCTTGGAGCTGCCGGAACCGGATCTTGTGATCTACCTGGATATGCCCACGGAGATCACGGAGCGCATGATGCGCCGCCGGGAGGCCCAGACAGGCACCAGTGCGGATATCCACGAGCAGGACGAGGCCTATCTTCGCCGCTGCCGGGAAAATGCCCGTGAGGTCGTCCGGCGGTGCGGATTGACGGTCATCTGCTGCGCCAGGGACGACGAGCCCCGAACGGTGGAGGACATCCACCAGGAGGTCTGGCAGATCGTACGGCCCCATCTTTGAGATTGTCCCAGGGAGCCGGAGAAAAAAGGGACGTGCCGGGCACGCCCCTCTTTCCTCAGCAGCAGCTGCCGCAGCCGTCATTGCCGCCGCACCCGCAGCCGCTGTTGCCATACCCGCCCCAGGAGCCGCTGCCGCAGCAGCAGCACACCAAGATCACAATGAGGATGATCCACAGGCAGGAGCAGTCG
>CAUWEK010000234.1:0-5288 GCA_963557435.1 uncultured Dysosmobacter sp. | reverse complement strand
TGGGCTTCCTGCTGGCCATCGTGCTGTTCGCCAGCATCCGGGAGCGTCTGGTGTTCGCTGAGTATCCCAAGGCGTTCGAGGGCTTCCCCATCGCCCTGGTTACCGCTGGCCTGATGGCCCTGGCCTTCATGGGCTTCTCCGGCCTGAAGGTCTGGTAAGGAGGACTTGAAATGAATATTGTATTTGCTATCGTTGTGCTGGGCGTGCTGGGCGCTGTGTTCGGCCTGGTCCTGGCAATCGCCTCCAAGATTTTCGAGGTGAAGAAAGATCCCCGTGAGGAAGCCATCCTCAGCCACCTGGCCGGCGCCAACTGCGGCGGCTGCGGCTATCCCGGCTGCGCCGGCTGCGCTGCCGCCATCCTGGCCGGTGACGCCCCCGTCACCGCCTGCGCCCCCGCCGGCGCGGAGAACGCCGCCGCCATCGCCCAGATCATGGGCCAGGAGGCTCCCACCGGGGAGCGTCAGGTGGCCTTCGTCCGCTGCAACGGCGGCACCGCTGCCAAGAAGCGCTTTGAGTATGTGGGTGTGAAGGACTGCCTGTCCGCCACCAAGGTGGCCGCCGGCCCCCTGGAGTGCGAGTTCGGCTGCCTGGGCTTCGGCTCCTGCGTGAAGGCCTGCCAGTTCGGCGCCATGTCCATCGGTCCCAACGGCACCGCCGTGGTGGACCCCGACAAGTGCACCGCCTGCATGGCCTGCGCCGCCGCCTGCCCCCGTCACCTGATCACCTCCGTGCCCGCCTCCAAGAAGGTGCACGTGGCCTGCGCCAACCGCGACAAGGGCAAGGCTGCCATGAGCGTTTGCGCCAACTCCTGCATCGGCTGCGGCCTGTGCCAGAAGGAGTGCAAGTTCGACGCCATCCACGTGGTGGACGGTGTGGCCGTCATCGACTATGACAAGTGCAAGGGCTGCAAGCTCTGCACCAAGGTCTGCCCCCGCGATGCCATCCTTCCCATCGCTACCGCCGAGGAGAAGGAAAAGTACAAGGCCATCAAGAAGGCCCAGGCTGAGAAGGCCAAGGCCGCTGCCGAGGCCGCCAAGGCTGAGCAGTAAAACCGAAAAAAAGTCCCCCGAATGCAGCAATTCGGGGGACTTTTTCTATTGCCTTTTCTTTGGGAAAGGAATATGATAGCACCATTCAGGCAGAGTAGGAGCACATGTGTGAAATAGTGCCGGAAAAACGGGGAGTTGTTTTCCGGACGAAAGCGCCAGGGACGTGTCCCGGGTCCGCAGTGTGTGCTCCGCATCCCGCTGCCGCATATGGGAGCGAGATATACCTCCCTCTGTGCGGCGTTTCCGATTACGGACTGCCAACACAGAAGGAGGATTTTTTATGGAAAAATCGTACAGCGGCAAAAGGAAGGGCATTGGCGTTTATGCGCTTTGCCGGGTGGCGGTCATGGCGGCCCTGTATCTGCCCCTGGCCCGCATGGCCATCGAGATCGGGACGGTGAAGCTCTCTCTCGGGTCCCTGCCGGCCACGGTGCTTGCGCTGGCCGCCGGACCGGGCGAGGCTGCCGCTGCCGCCGCCATCGGTGAGTTTCTCAAGCAGCTGCTCTCCTATGGCTTTACCGCCACCACGCTGCTTTGGCTCATTCCCCCGGCACTGCGCGGCGCGCTCATCGGCTTTGCCGCGCTGACGGCCCGCCGGAACGGCTGGTATCTGGAAGACCGGCCCGTTGCCTACTTTGCCGTCTCCGTGGCGTCCGCCCTGGTGGTCACCCTGGTCAATACACTGGTGCTGTGGCTGGACAGCGTGCTCTATGGGTACTACTTCCCTGGCTACATTCTGGGTGCCCTGGCGGCACGACTGGTAGTGGGCGTGGTGACGGCGGTGCTGGTGGGGCTGGTGTCGATCCCCATGCTGAAAATACTGCGCCGCCAGCGGCTGCTGGAGCGGCGCTGAGAAAGGAGTGCGTCCCATGACGGGACAGGAAGCTATCGCCTATATCCATGCCCAGCACTGGCAGCAGCGCTCGCCGGGACTGGGGCGGATGCGCCGGCTGCTGCGGCTTCTGGGCAACCCGCAGGAGAAGCTGCGCTTCGTTCATGTGGCGGGCACCAACGGCAAGGGCAGCACCTGTGCCATGATCGCCGCCATCCTGGGTGCCGCCGGCTACCGGGTGGGACTGAACACCTCCCCCTATCTGGTGACGTTCCATGAGCGCATCCGGGTGGATGGCCGCATGATCTCGGACGAGGACCTGGGCCGCCTGACGGAACAGGTGCGCCCGGCGGCAGAGTCCATGGACGAGCCGCCCACGGAGTTCGAGCTGATCACAGCCATTGCCCTGCTGTATTTTCTCCAGTGCTCCTGCGACATCGTGGTGCTGGAGGTGGGGATGGGAGGCGCCCTGGATGCCTCCAACGTGATTCCTCCGCCGGAGGCGGCGGTCATCACCGCCATGGGCATGGATCACGCGGCGGTGCTGGGCTCCACCCAGGCGGAGATCGCCCGGGCCAAGGCGGGCATCATCAAGCCCGGCAGCCCCACCGTCAGCTACGGCGGCTGCCCGGAGGCAGACGCGGTGATCCGGGAGACCTGCCGGGACCAGGGCTCCGTGCTCCGGGAGGTGGAGTTCAGCCGGGCCAGAGTCCGGTCCCTGGGGCTGGAGGGCGCGGTGTTCGACTGCGCGCCCTACGGTCGGCTGACGCTGCCGCTGGCGGGGGCCTATCAGGTGAAAAATGCCATGGTGGCCATTACGGCGGCGGAGACCCTGGCCCAGCGGGGGTGGGAGATCCCGCCGGAGGCTTTGCGGCGGGGCCTGGCGGCGGTCAGCTGGCCGGGACGGTTCCAGGTGCTGCGGCCATCGGGGCCGGTCATCCTGCTGGACGGGGCCCACAATCCCCAGGGCATGGCCGCCGCGGCGGAGAGTCTGAGGGCTCTGTTCCCGGGCCGGAAGGCCGTGGTGCTGCTGGGCGTGCTGGCAGACAAGGACGTAGAGCCCATGCTGGACGCCATCGTGCCTTTGGCTGAGGCCGTCGTTACCGTGACGCCCGCCAGCCCCCGGGCCATGGGGGCTGAGGAGCTGCGCCAGAGGCTGCTGGGCCGGGGCGCGCCCGTGTGCGCCTGCGCCTGCGTGGCGGAGGGCCTTGCGACGGCGGCGCTGGCGGCGGGGCCGGACGGTGTGGTGTGCGCCCTGGGCTCCCTCTATCTGGCGGCGGCGGTGAAGGATGCCGTCAAAACCCTTTGAATGCTCCTGCGGACGCGCTGTGTACGGCGCGTCCGCCTTTTTTTGCCCGGGTCCGGAAAAAGTTCAAAAAACGCTTGCCTTTTGTTCACAAATTGTTTATATCCATCCATTGACAATGCCCGGTGCCGGTGGTAAACTCACTTTAGCACTCAGGGAAGAGGAGTGCTAAAACAAGAAATGAGACCGGAGCTGCGGAAATGGAACTGACAGACCGAAAAAAGCATATACTGAAGGTCGTGATCGAAGATTACATCCGCACCGCCGAGCCGGTGGGCTCCAAGGCCATTGCCGCCGAGATGGGCGGCAAGGTCAGCTCCGCAACCATCCGCAATGAGCTCAGCGACCTGACGGAGCTGGGCTACCTGGAGCAGCCCCACACCTCCGCCGGCCGTGTGCCCTCTCCCAAGGGCTACCGGCTCTACGTCAACGAGCTGATGGAGCGCCAGCGGCTGACCCTGGACGAGACGGAGAAGATCAACGCCGCACTCCAGGTAAAGATGGAGGAGCTGGACCGGGTGATCTCCCAGGCGGGCAGGGCGGTTTCGTCCTTTGTGAACTACCCCGCCTACGTGACGGCCGCGGGCCGCAAAAAGCTCACCGCCCGGCGCTTTGAGCTGCTGCCGGTGGATGAGCACAAGTGCATCGTGGTCATGATGATGAGCGACAGCCGGGTCAAAAGCCAGCTGCTGCGGCTGCAGCTGAAGGTGGACCTGGACCAGCTGCCCACCATGGTGAATCTGCTCAACACCCATTTTGTGAACATCTCCCCCGAGGAGATGAACCAGCGGCTCATGTCCGTGGCCGAGCAGGTGATGCCCCAGCTGTTCCTCCTTTTGTCCCAGGTGATCGCCTACGCGGCGGACGCCCTGGAGGAGGCCGGACAGCGGGAGATCGTCACCGCGGGAGCCCGGGAGCTATTGAAGCTGCCGGAGTTCCGGGACGCCGACAAGGCCCACCAGCTCATGAGTTTCCTGGCAGACAGCAAGGAGAGCCTCCCCATGCCGGACGACGGCCCCATGAAGATCCTCATCGGGCCGGAGAACGTCAGCGAGGCATTGAAGGACACCAGCGTGGTGGTGGCCAGCTACGACATCGGAGACGATATGCGGGGCCTCATCGGTGTGGTGGGACCCACCCGAATGGACTATGCCGCCGTGGCGGCGCGGCTGACCGGCTTTGCCGAGGGGCTGACCCGTCTGTTCGGAAAACAGGAATTACCCCCAAAGGAGGATACGAAGGAATGAGCGAGGAGAACAAGCAGCCCGCCGCGGAGGAACAGGAGCCTCAGCAGGCTGAAAACACCGAAGAGCAGACCGCCCAGACTCCTGAGACGGAGGAAAAATCCAAGGGCGGTAAAAAGAAGAAGGAAAAGGAAAAGACCTATACCCTCACCCAGCAGCAGATGGAGGCCGCGGAGCTGGCCGCCAAGCAGCTGGAGTCGGTGAAGGATCAGTTCGTCCGGCTGACGGCCGAGTACGATAACTACCGCAAGCGCACCACCAAGGAAAAGGACGCCCTCTATCAGGACGCCAAGGCCGATACCATCAAGGCGTTTTTGGCGGTGTACGACAACCTGGAGCGGGCCGTGGCGGCGCCGGGCGACGAGGAATCCCCCCACAAAAAGGGCCTGGAGATGATCTTCCACCAGTATCAGGACATCCTGAAAAAGCTGGGCGTCACGGAGATCGAGGCCCAGGGCCAGCCCTTCGACCCGGAAAAGCACAACGCCGTCATGCACATCGAGGACGAAACCTACGGTGAGAGCGTGGTGGCCCAGGTGTTCCAGGCGGGCTTTATGCTGGGTGACAAAGTCATCCGCCACGCCATCGTGCAGGTGGCAAACTAAACCACAACTGAAGGAAAATACGATTTGTTCGATCAAATAGGAGGAATCATTTATGTCTAAGGTTATCGGTATCGATTTGGGAACTACCAACTCCTGCGTGGCAGTCATGGAGGGCGGCGAGGCCGTCGTCATCGCCAACGCTGAGGGCAACCGCACCACCCCGTCCGTGGTGGCGTTCTCCAAGACCGGCGAGCGCATGGTGGGCCAGGTGGCCAAGCGCCAGGCCATCACCAACCCCGACCGCACCATCTC
>CAUWEK010000233.1:0-5439 GCA_963557435.1 uncultured Dysosmobacter sp. | reverse complement strand
AGCTGGCCGCCTACTTCGGCGTAACGACCGCCTATCTGCGCGGCGAGACCGACGAGCGGGCCGAGGGCGCCGGCACCTGGCTGGAACGGGCCTATGCAGAAGAAGAGCCTGCCCCCGCGCCCCGTCCCGCTCCCGCCCCTGCGGCGCAGACCGTGGTACAGTCCTCGGGAACCAAGTCCGAGGGCGCCATGTTCAGCGCCCTTTTGAAAAGCGACTCCTTCCAGGCGCTGGTGCGCTCCGCCGTGGCGGATTATCTGCGCTCACCCGAGGGACAGGCGCTTTTGGAAAAGGCCGCCCGCAAGCGCTGAATCCACCTGTATAGCATAAAAAAGAGACACCCGATCGGGTGTCTCTTTTTTATCACAGCTTTGCCGCCATCTTGATGAGCAGCGCCCGGACGCTTTTGTCCGTGTACTCCAGTGCCTTCCAGCGGTCGGGGCTGTCGATGACCCCGGCGGCCGCCAGAGCGTCCACCGCCTGCTCCAATTCTTCGTCCACAGAGGGCGCCTGGGGCGTCTCACTCACCCAGGCAATGCCCAGATAGTCCGCGATGCCCCGGGCCTCCGCTTCAGCCACAGACGCCCGCCAGGCGTCGGACTTGAGGTTTTCCACATCGGCCTCATTGGTGTGGAAGGCGTGCTCGATGAGCACCGCCGGAGCCACCGTGTGCTTGAGGACATACAGCGACGGATCATACACGATGGGTGCAGAGCGCACCGCCGTCCCCGTCTCCCGGACCCGGGCCAGGATGGCCTGGGCCGCCTGCTCCCGCTCTCCGCCGGTGCCGTATAGGTACGTGCTCCAGCCCCGGGCGCTGGACCAGCCGCTGCCGCCGGCCGCGTTGGAGTGCAGGGACACGAACAGGTCCAGGTCCTGGATGTTGTTCGCAATGGCGCACCGCTCCGCCAGCGTCACCGCCGCCCCGTCCGGCCGGGTCTCCACCACCGTCACGCCGCAGCGGCGCAGGTGGGCCCCCATGCGCTTTGCCATGTCCAGGCAGAACTCGTGCTCGTAATAAGTGCCGTCCGGACTGCGGTTGGCCAGGTTGGATGCGTCATGGCCCGCGTCCAGCACCACGGTTTTCGTTTCGTTCACCGTGTCCCCCTCCTTTTTAAGATATACCAAAATGAGATCGTGTACCGCCCGGCTGCTCTCCACCCGCCGGCCCGCAAAGTCGCACTGGCTGGAGCCGCCGCCGTCCAGCATGATGGCCGATTCCCAGCCCGCGGCGAACAGGTCGTCCCGCAGCTGCTCCGGCGTCCGGGCCATGGTGCCGCCGTCCCTTGTACAGTATAACGCCAGACGTCCGTCCTTGATCCCGATGGCGGAGCGGCCCCGTGTCCCGCCCTGGCCCGGGTCGTAAGTGAGCGTTTCCACCTTCCTGCCATCTACCACCAGCGGCGTGCAGGCGATGTAGTTTTGCCGCGCCCCGTCCGGCAGCGTCACCATGGCGATGTCCGCCCCCCTGTCCCAGGCATAACCCGCCACGGAATATCCGGGCCGGCAGAGTACCTCCCCGTCCGCCTTGATATGGCAGACGGGGAGATAGGACGCCATGTCATACAGCGTCCCGTTCAAAAGGTAGTCCGCGCCGGTCTCCGCCCGGATGGCAGCGAGAGACTTGCGGGCGGTGTTGATGTAGAGCCGGATGCGGGCGATGGACGCAGCGGGGATGGTGACGGCGCAGTGGTCAGCCATTGGCCTCGCTCCCTGCCGCCTTCCGCTCCGCCTGGGTGCCGAAGTAGAAGGCGATCACCACGGTGAATACCGTGAGGAACTGCTCCGTAGTCACCTGGCCCCCAACCGCCAGATACGCAAACACCGCCGTCAAAATCACCGTCACGATGGACTTGACCGCCAGCAGGTTTGCCAGGCGCTTTTTCACCAGCTCCATCTCAGCCCACCTGCACCTTCACGCACTTGACGCAGTAGCCCAGCGCGTCATAGGTGTACTCATATCCGTCGTGGCGCACGGTCTTGCCCGCCAGCTCCGTCTTGCGGCTCATGTCGGGCGTATCCTTGCCGCGCTCAGGCTGGGGCTGCTCGATAAAGCCCTCCGCCATCTCCGCCTCAGTCCAGCCGGTGTTTTTGTTCTTGTTCTCTTCCATCGTCTGTTCTCCTTTCCCCTTGCCGGTCATGCCGGTCATTTGTGGTACTCTTCCAGGTCTGCCAGGCGGTGATTGATGACTTTGATCTGCTCTTCCACCACCGGGACCCGCCGAGCAAAGTTGTTGTGTTCCCGCACCTCCCGGGTCAGTTCCTCCATTTTTGCATCCGAGACCGCCTGGTGCTTGTTGTTGGAGATGATGACGCCCAGCAGCGTCAGCCCTCCGGAGATCAGCGCCACCAGGATGCTCTCTGTCATATCGCTCCCCCCTCTCCGGTCTGCCCGCGGCGCAGGCTGCTCCTTTGGCGGAGGCCGCGGACACCGCGCCGTCGGTGCAGCCGCCTCCGCCCAGTGGTCCCCCAGCGAGAAAATGTGTACGCCGCTGTACACCATCCGGCCGGATTTTTGCAAAAAAAGGATGCCGGCCTTTGCCGGCATCCTGAAACGTCCTACGGTCTGGTCACCACCCGCACCCACTTCCAGCTGTGCAGCCGGAGCGTCACCGGGAGGATCTTGTACAGTTGATCCCATTTAAGGAGGAAAAATACCACGACAGGCGGCGCGTTCCACCAAAACGCCGCCGCAGCTGCCACCGGCACCAAAATGAGCCACATGCTCACCAGGTTCATCTTGGCACTGAACGCCGTGTCCCCGCCGCCGCGGATGATGCCGTTGTCACAGGCCATCTGATAGGAGGTGCCCACAGTGGTGACGGCCAGCACCGCCATAAAGGACATGGCCAGCTGTGACGCCTGCTCTGTCAGTGTTCCGCCGAACAGGGCCAGGACCGGTCCGCGCACCGCCCAAATGGCGGCGCCCGCCGCGATCCCCAGTAAAATGAACATCCGCTCCAACGTGGATACCAGCCGCCGCAGCTGTTCTTTCTGACCGCTGCCCACCGTCTTTCCCACCAAAATAGCAGCGGCGGACGCGGCGCCGTAGGAGACGACGGAGAGCACCTGATACACCTGCACGGCAATGGCGTTGGCCGCCGTCACATCGCCGCCCAGGTGGCCCAGGATCCCGGTCTGCACCATCTGGGCAATGCCCCACAGTGCCTGGTTCACCAGCACCGGCAGGGAGATGTGGGCGTAGTCTTTGAGATAGCTCTTGTCCATCCGGGCAAGGCCCCGCACGCTCAGCTTCAGACGATGCTCAAAGTATCTCAGATACACCATCACGATCAAAAGCTCCACACACCGGGATACCAGCGTAGCGATGGCCGCGCCCCGCACGCCCAGCTCCGGGAAGCCCAGGTGCCCGTAAATCAGGCAGTAGTTCAAAACGCCGTTGATGCACAGGGTGGAAAAGGAGATCACATACCCGATCTTCACCACCCCGATGGAGCGCAGTGACGCCACCAGGATATTGGTCAGGGTGAAGATCACATAGGTAAAGCAGATGATCTGCATGTAGGCCACGCCCTGGGCCACCACCGCCGGGTCGCTGCTGAGCAGTGCCAGCAGTGTCCGGGGCGCCGCCAGCGCCAGGGCAAAGAGCGCCACGGCCATACCTCCGCCAAAGCGCAGCGCGGCGCCGATGATATGGGGGATGGGCTTCAGATCGCCCCGTCCCCAGTACTGGGCGCCCAGCACCACGGCGCCCTCTCCCGCGCCGGACACCAGCATCTGAAGCAGAAACTGGAACTGATTGCAAAGGCTCACACCGCCCATAGCCGCCTGGCTGTACCGCCCCAGCATCACCGTGTCCAGCAGATTCACGCCGAACGTCAGCAGATTCTGTAATGCCAGGGACATGGTCAGGCCGAAAAACAGCCGGTAAAATTGCTTTTCCCGGATCATGCCGCTCCCTCCTTGGAACATCGTCATGCCTATGATAGCCATGCCGCCCGGGCCCTTACAATATAAAAAACGTGCATGTTGTTAATATTTCATGCTATAATGGAGTCGAAAGGAGGCGCATCCTCATGCAGGTGTATCGTGAAAGCGGCGTACTGCCCACATCCCAGCGTTTTTTTGCCACTCCCTCCGCCCTGGCCCGGCGAGTGCTTTTCTATGTGACCCGCTGCGGCCGCTACGAATACGACGAGCATTTTTCCTTTCAGGACGACTGCAGCGTGGCCCGGCTGGACAGTCACCGGAACTTCTTTTTGCTCTATCTGAAGAGCGGACGCATGCATTTTCGACTGCGGGATACCGCTTTCACTCTTCAGGCCGGACAGCTGGCCCTGATCGACTGCCGGGCCCCCCACGCCTTTTACACCGGCGGCCCCGCATCCTCGCTGTGGCTGCATTTTGACGGGGTACTGGCTCCCGCCCTGTTTGATGAGATCCTCTCCCTGCGGGATGGACGCCAAAGCTTCGACCTGCCGCCCCAGAGCCCCATCCCCAGCCAGATGGATGCCATCATCAACGCGGTAGCCTCCGGCTCCGCGCCGGAGGTGATGCAATCACAGCGGCTCTATGAGATCCTGTGCGCGCTGCTGCTGCCCCAGCCGTCCGACCGGGCCGCCGACCCGGTGGCGGCAGCCATGGCCTATGTGCAAAGCCGTCTGGCCCAGTCCATCTCCGTGCCCCAGCTGGCGTCGGCCGTCAACCTCAGTCCCTCCCACTTTTCCCGTCTGTTCCGCTCGGCCACGGGACTGTCTCCCCATGAGTACATCATCCTGCGGAGGATCGACGCCGCCAAGCACTTGCTTTTGACCACCAACCTGACCATCAAGGAGATCGCCTGCCGTACCGGTTACCGCAGTGAGGTCAACTTCATCATCTCCTTTACCGGGAAAACGGGACTCTCTCCCACCGCGTTCCGCACAAGTCTATAAAAAGCAGCCGGCCAAGCCGGCTGCTTTTTTACTGCCTTCTTTATTTTACGATCAGCTTTTGCAAAAGGGCCTCACAGCCCGCCAGAATATCCTGCCAGGCCGTCTCAAAATCATCGGTATACCAGGGATCTGCCACTTCCTCTCCGGGGCGCTGTGCAAACTCCAGTAAAAGGTGGATCTTCCCGTCCGGATCGCCGCCGCAGATCCGGCGCATGTTTCTCAAATTCGCGCAGTCCATCCCCACCAGCAAATCGTAGTCTGCATAGTCCGACCGGCACATCTGCCGGGCAGCATGTCCCCGGCAGGAGATCCCATGCTCCGCCAGCTTTTTCCTGGCCGGCGGATAGACGCCATGGCCGATCTCCTCGGTGCTGGTCGCAGCGGAAGCAATGATAAAATCATCCTCCCTCCCCGCTTTTCGCACCAGGTCCTTCATGATGTACTCCGCCATGGGACTGCGGCAGATATTGCCGTGGCAGATAAATAGTACTTTAATCATCTTTTCATATCTCCATTTAAGTCTTGTATTTCTTCTCAAACGCTTGAT
>CAUWEK010000232.1:0-5687 GCA_963557435.1 uncultured Dysosmobacter sp. | reverse complement strand
GGATTCTATGAATTCAACCATCTATCAAAATATTGCCACCCGCACCGCCGGAGATATTTATATCGGTGTGGTTGGCCCAGTGCGGACGGGGAAGTCCACCTTTATCAAGCGCTTTATGGAGACACAGGTCATTCCGAATATCGAAAATGTCTACCGCAAGGAGCGGGCCCGGGATGAGCTTCCCCAGAGCGGCAGCGGCCGCACCATCATGACTGCGGAGCCCAAGTTCGTCCCCGAGGAGGCCGCACAGATCCAGCTGGACGGCGGCGCCGCGTTCTCCGTGCGGCTCATCGACTGCGTGGGGTACATGGTCAAGGGAGCCATCGGCCAGTACGAGGAGGACGCCCCCCGCATGGTCACCACGCCCTGGTTTGACCACGAGATCCCCATGACTGAGGCGGCGGAGGTAGGCACCCGCAAGGTCATCGCCGAGCACTCCACCATCGGTATCGTCGTCACCACGGACGGCAGCATTTCCGAGATCCCCCGGGAGGACTACCTGGAGGCGGAGGAGCGCGTGATCCGGGAACTGCAGGAGCTGGGAAAGCCTTTTATTGTGCTGCTCAATTCCCAGGCTCCCAAAAGTGAGCGGGCCGCCGCCATCGCCAAGGATATCGCCGGCCGCTATCAGGTCAACTGCGTACCGGTGAACTGCCTGGAGCTGGATGAAGAGGACGTGACGGACATCCTCAAAGCTGTCCTCTATGAGTTCCCCCTGCAGGAGCTGGATCTGTTCCTGCCGCCGTGGGTGGATGCGCTGCCTCAGGAACACCCCATCAAGTCCAGCCTCTATGAAGCCATCCGGCAGGGGACTGTTTCCCTGCGCCATATCCGCCAGGTAGAGGGCGTCGTGGCTGCGCTGGGGGCCGGAGGCGACATCAGCGAGTCCACCGTCACCGCCATCGACCTTGGCACCGGCGTCGCCACTGCCAAGCTGTGCCTGCCGCGGGAGCTGTTCTACAAAACGCTTTCCGAGCAGTCCGGCTTTGAAGTGGCCGATGACGGAGACCTGATGAGCCTGCTGACCCGTCTGGCCGCGGTCAAGAATGAGTATGACAAGGTGGCCGGTGCTCTGCGGGACGTGCGGGAGACCGGATACGGCATCGTGGTGCCCAGCATCGACGAGCTGAAGCTGGAGGAGCCGGAGATCATGAAGCAGGGAGGACGCTACGGTGTCCGGCTCAAGGCCAGCGCCCCCAGCATCCACATGATCCGGGCGGACATCGAGACCGCTGTCAGTCCCATCGTGGGGAACGAAAAGCAATCGGAGGACATGGTCAACTACCTGCTGCAGGAGTTTGAGGGAGACACCAGCAAGATCTGGCAGTCCAATATCTTCGGGCGCAGCTTCCACGAGCTGGTCAGCGAGGACCTGCAGACCAAGCTCAAGCGGATGCCGGAGGACGCCCGCAAAAAGCTGCGGGAGACCCTGGAGCGTATCATTAACGAGGGAAGCGGCGGACTCATCTGCATCATCCTCTAAGCAAAAAGGAACACCGGCGGATAGCTGGTGTTCCTTTTATTTCACATTTAAAGTGCCGTTCCGCGCTTTGGGATATACAGCCCCTCCATCTGGCATCCCTCCAGCTCCAACAGACGACGCTTGATCTGCACACCGCCGGCGTAGCCTGTCAGGCTCCCGTCGGCACCCACCACCCGGTGACAGGGAATAATGATGGAGATGGGGTTATGCCCCACAGCGCCGCCCACCGCCTGGGCGGCGGCGGAGATCCCACGGCTGCGCAGGGTCTGCGCCAATGTACCATAGGTCGTGGTCTTTCCATAGGGGATCTCCAAAAGCAGCTTCCAGACCTCCTGGCGAAAGGCGCTGCCTTTGGGCGCAAGCGGCGGCAGGGGAGGGAGGGGTGCCTTTTGGAAATAGGCATCCAGCCAATGCTTGGCCGCAAGCAGCGGCGCAGACTCCCGCTGCTGAGTCTGCCGCTGGTCCAGCGTAGCTGCAAAGTATTTTTGCCCCTCGATCCAGAGGCCTGTCAGTGCACTGTCCTCCGCAGCCAAATAGATGGTCCCCACAGGGGATGCATACTGGCTCAAGTCTGTCATGGTGCTTTTTTCGCTCCTTTCTGTTTCGGCACTGCCGGGTCCCGAAGCTCCGGCAAAGCGCCGCATGCGATGGCCCAAAGATATAAGCTGGCTGTGGTCCCATACGGAGAATAACGCCTTCGATATCGGTCAAAGGTCGTCCGGTCAATGGTTTTGCGTCCATAGAGCATCCGCATTCCCCGCAGGATCGCCAGATCTCCATAGCTGACGATATCCGGCCGCCCCATACTGAAAATCATCAGCATCTCCGCAGTCCACGGGCCAATGCCCCGCAGGGAGCAGAGGGACGCCTTGACCTCCTCATCCTCCATGGTGTACAGCTTCTCCAGGTCAAAGGCGCCGGAATGGACCTTTTCGGCAAAATCCAGAATATATTCCGCCTTTCGGTAGGTCGTACCCAGGCCTTGCAGCTGCTCCCGGCCCATGGCAAGAATCGTTTCCGCAGTGACCGTGCCTGCCGCCTGCCGAAGCCGCTCCCAAACCGTCCTCTGTGCCGCCATGGACACCTGCTGTCCAATGATGTGGTGGATAACCGAGGAAAACAGATCCGGATCCATTTCCCGGTGCACATGGCCGATGCGTTCAATGGCTGCTCCCAGCTTGCGGTCTTTGGCACATAAGTGAGTCAGCTCCTGCGTTCCATAGGGAAATACCACCACTGCCACCTCCCGTTTTGCCCTCATTATACACAAACATATGTACGAATACAACCCCTTTCCAAAAAAGCCCGCCCCGGGCACCTTGCAAGAACTCCGTCGTCGTGATACCATAGAAAAAACGACTCAAAACCGGGAAGGGGAATCTACATGCTGCTGGCCATTGATGTGGGCAATTCCAATACCTCCGTCGGTCTTTTCGACCGGGAAAAGAAGCTGCAGTTCCTGGCCGCGCTGGACACAGACAGCCGCAAAACAGCCGATCAGATCAGTATTGACCTGATGAATCTGTTCGCACTGTACCATTTCAGCTTTACCGATGTCACCGGCGCTATTTTGTGCAGCGTGGTACCGCCGCTGAATTTCATGATGGAAAAAGCGCTCACCCGTCTGCTTGGTAAGCCGCCCATGGTGGTGGGACCCGGCGTAAAGACCGGGCTGAACATCCGCCTGGCCGTGCAGAGCCAGGTGGGCGCTGATATCGTGGCGGACGCCGTGTCCGCCCTGGAAAAGTTCCATCCGCCCATTATCACCATCGATATGGGCACCGCCACCACCATCGGCGTCATTGGACAGGGGCGCAGCTACGAGGGCGGGCTGCTGCTGCCTGGCGTAAACGTTTCTCTGGAGGCCCTCAGCCGCCGGGCGGCCCAGCTTCCGGCCATCTCGCTGCAGCATCCCAAAACGCTGATCGGCAAGACCACGGAGGACTGCATGCGCTCCGGCATCGTCTACGGCACGGCCGGCATGCTGGACGGGATCATCGACCGCATCCGCGCGGAATTTCCCGGCAGGGAAGTGACCGTGGTAGCGACCGGCGGCAACGCGCCGGTGATCGTGAAATACTGCCGCAACCACATCATCTATGACAAGTATCTTTTGATGGACGGGCTGTGGGCCATCTATCAAAAGAACAAATAATCCGCCAATGAAAAGCGCCGAAGCGGGATTTCCGCTTCGGCGCTTCTGTGTGCAGCCAAATTCCTTTGCCAGAACTTTCTTCAGTTTGGCAAAACGGGGCCGGGAATACTGCTTGGGCAGCTTGGGCTCGCCCTGGATCAGGGGCAGCACATAGTCGATAAAGGGCTTCTCCACGCCGTTGTGGGCAGCGTTGATCCACTCCAGAGGAACCTTCTTCTCGGTATTGGCCACCTCGGTCAGACCCAGCAGCTTGGTCTTGCAGACATACTGACCGTTCTCATAGCTGCGCTCAAAGCCCACCATCTTGTCGGTGATACCGGCCACAGCGTTCTCCACGGCAGCCTTGCCGGACATGAAGCTCTCCTCGATATCGGTCTCGGAGGCCAGATGCGCACCGCAGCGCTGCAGCAGGCTCAGCTCGATGCCGCGCACCTTGGCGCCGGTCTTCTCCTTGACCACCTGCGCCAGCATAGCGGCCAGACCGCCCAGCTGGGCATGGCCGAAGCCGTCAGTGGCAGAGGTCTTGGCCTCGGAGACGAAAGAGCCGTCAGCGTAATGGATGCCCTCGGACACGGCCACCATGCAGTTGCCCTTCTCCTTATAAATGCGATCCACATCGGCCAGGAACTGGTCCATGTCAAAGTCCACCTCAGGCAGATACACCAGATCGGGGCCAGCGCCGTAAGCGGTGGCCAGAGCGGCGGCACCAGCCAGCCAGCCGGCATGACGGCCCATGATCTCGATGATGCAGACCATGCCGGTATCGTACACGCGGGCGTCCTGATAGACCTCCATGCAGGAAGTGGCAATGTACTTGGCGGCGGAAGCGAAGCCGGGGCAGTGATCCGTGCCGTAGAGGTCGTTGTCGATGGTCTTGGGCACGCCCATCACGCGGCACTCATAGCCGACCTTCTGCATATACTTGGAGATCTTGTTGCAGGTATCCATGGAGTCGTTGCCGCCGTTGTAAAAGAAATAACGGACGTCATACTTCTTGAAGATCTCCAGGATGCGCTTATAATCGGTATCGTCCACGTCGGGATCAGCCATCTTGTAGCGGCAGGAACCCAGCGCAGAGGAGGGGGTATACTTCAAAAGCTCCAGCTCGGCAGGGTCCTCCTGGCCCATGTCGAACAGGCGGTCGTTCAAAACGCCCTTGATGCCGTGCTCCGCGCCCAGGACGCGGGTGATATTGGGGTTTTTCAGCGCGGTGTCGATCACGCCGTACACACTGGCGTTGATGACGGAAGTGGGGCCGCCGGACTGGCCGACGATACATGCGCCTTTCAGTTCACTCATGAGAAAAGCCTCCTCAGAATAATGTACAAATATCATATCATTGAAAAAAAGAATTGTAAATACTTGCATTTTAATTTTTCTGTGATATTATCATAGAAGAAAATCGTTTTCGTCCTTTTGAATCGTTCAATCTGACAATCTGTTAACAACCGGTCCCATTCGGCCGGGCAGCAGACGAAGGGGCGGGACAAATTGATGAGGAGTGATCATTTATGGCATTGGTTACCACTACCGAAATGTTCAAGAAGGCATATGACGGCGGCTACGCCATCGGCGCTTTCAACGTCAACAACATGGAGATCGTTCAGGGTATTACCGAGGCTGCCCGCGATCTGAAGGCTCCCCTGATTCTGCAGGTGTCCAAGGGCGCCCGCGCTTACGCCAACCACACCTATCTCGTCAAGCTGGTGGAAGCCGCTGTGATCGAGTGCCCCGAGATCCCCATCGCCCTGCATCTGGACCACGGCCCCGATTTCGAGACCTGCAAGAGCTGCATCGACGGCGGCTTCACCTCCGTTATGATCGACGCTTCCTCCAAGCCCTTCGCTGAGAACATCGAGATCACCAAGAAGGTCGTGGAGTATGCCCACGACCACGGCGTGGTCGTTGAGGCCGAGCTGGGCGCTCTGGCCGGCATTGAGGACGACGTGAAGGTCTCCGCCGAGGAGTCCCACTACACCCATCCCGAAGAGGTAGAGGAGTTCGTCGCCAAGACCGGCTGCGACTCTCTGGCCATCGCCATCGGCACCA
>CAUWEK010000231.1:0-5735 GCA_963557435.1 uncultured Dysosmobacter sp. | reverse complement strand
CCAACAGGAAGAGGAGATTCTGGGGAATATGGGCAACCGGGAGCGGGAAAACCTGGTGCTGGTCACCCGGGAGTACCTGTTACCCTACCTTCTCTTCATCCGGGATAACAAAAAAGTCTACCGGGCGGCATTCCGGAACCCAGGCAGCATGCAGGCGCATACACGATATGGGGAACTGAAGCAGCGTATTCTTGGCCCGATCCTGGGGCGGTTTGAGATCCCGGAGGCCCACCGGCCCTATTACATGGCCTACTATGTGGAGGGCATCATGGCCATCGTCAAGGAGTGGCTGCGGCAGGACTGCGGGGATGAGGTGGAGATGATCGCCGATATCATCGAGTCCTGCGCGCGGCCCAAGGACGGCAGCCGTGCGGAATGATTCCAGCTTTGCACGTCATCAGCAGCCATAAAGCCTCCCATACTGTGTTTGTCAGAAAACAGCACAGTATGGGAGGCTCGTTTTTGACGGAGCGTCAAAATCAAGTGGAGATTTCAGAGTTCTTTGATCTCCCGCTGCAGCCGCTCTAAAAATTCCGCAGCAGGGATGCCGTCCATCTGGGTGTGGTGGAACTGGAAGGACACCGGCAGCGTGGCGCGCAGCCACTTTTCCGATGCACCAGCAAAGGAACATATGGAATTTATAGCCCCGTTTCCGGCTCAGGCGCACCAAGGGCGTCACATCCAGGGTCTTCATCAGCGTCACCATGGGCATAGGGGCCTGCATCCAGAGTTCAAAGGCCAGCGCCCGGGAGGTGCTCTTTGGATCTGCTTCTTTCATACGGTTCTCCATTCTGCTTATCAAATCCGGTTCGGTTGGCCGCGGTAAGCACCCTGCATCATACCACAGCGCATCATGGACAGCAACCGATTCCCATGTTCCAAATCCGGAACTTGTGGTATAATGAGACACCATAAGCCAAATGGAAGCAGCAAACGATGAGGTCTGAATATGAAACACATTTTTCTTTTGGAGGACGATGAGACCCTGGGGCGGGGGATCGCCATGGCGCTGACAGGGCCGGAGGTGTCTGTTATCTGCCGGTCCAGATTGACCGAGGCCCGGAAAGCGCTGGCGGAAAACCGGTTCGACCTGTTGATTTTGGATGTAAATCTCCCCGACGGCAGCGGCCTGGACCTGCTGCGGCAGGTGCGTAAGAATGGGGGCTCCACGCCGGTGATCCTGCTCACCGCCAATGACCTGGAGCTGGATGAGGTCACCGGACTGGAAGCCGGAGCAGATGACTACATTACCAAGCCCTTCTCTCTGGCGGTACTCCGGGCCCGGGTGAATGCCCAGCTTCGCCGAAGTGCACCCAAGGCCTCCCATATTCTGACCCTGGGTCCCTTTGCCTTTGATTTTGAAAAGATGGACTTCCGCCGGGACGGCACGGCTGTGGAGCTGTCCAAGACCGAGCAGAAGCTCCTGCGGGTATTGGTGGAGAATCGGGGGCATGCCGTGCCCCGGGCCACGCTGGTGGACCGGGTATGGACGGACAGCGCGGCATTCGTGGAGGAAAACGCCCTGTCCGTCACGATCAAGCGGCTGCGGAGCAAGCTGGAGGCCGACCCGGCCAGACCGGAATATCTGAAAACGGTGTACGGCATCGGCTATACCTGGGCGGTGAAGCCATGAGCGGGTATCTTGTGATAGGGGCGGCGGTGCTGCTGGCCCTGACCGTGGTCCTCTATGACCGCTGGCGGACCGCCCGCATTATCCGGCGCCTGGACGACATGCTTACCGCCGCCATGAACGGCAGCTTTTCCGAAGAGTCTTTTGACGAGAGCCGGCTTTCCTCTCTGGAGAGCCGGCTGGGGCGGTATCTGGCGGCCAGTGCGTTGTCTGCGCGGAATGTGCGGGAGCAGAAGGATCAGATCAGCGCCCTGATCTCCGACATCTCCCACCAGACCAAGACCCCGGTGGCCAATCTCCAGCTCTACGCCCAGCTGCTTTCGGAGCAGCCCCTCACGCCGCAGGGAGAGGAATGTGCCGTGGCCATCTCTGCCCAGGCGGACAAGCTCCAAACACTCATCGAGGCCCTGGTCAAGACCTCCCGGCTGGAGACGGGGATCCTGGCCCTCCACCCCCGGAGCAGCGAGATTGCCCCGGTGGTGGCGCGTGCCGCCGCCCAGTACGCCCCAAAGGCGGCGGAAAAGAGCATTACCCTGACGGTGGGGCAGACGGATGGTTCCGCTGTCTTTGATCCCAAGTGGACGGAGGAGGCGGTATGCAACCTGCTGGACAACGCCGTCAAATATACTCCGTCCGGCGGGACCGTGACGGTGGAGGTCAAAAACTATGAGCTGTTCTCCGCCATCCGGGTGAGCGATACTGGTCCGGGCATTTGCGAGGAGGAGCAGACCAAAATTTTCGGGCGGTTTTACCGCGCCCGGGATGCCTGGCAGGCGGAGGGGGTGGGCATCGGCCTCTACCTCACCCGGCAGATCGCGGAGAAGCAGGGCGGCTATGTGAAGGTGGAGAGCGTCCCCGGAAAGGGGAGCACCTTTTCTCTCTACATCCCCCGGGAATTGTAAGAAGAAAGAACACAGGAGGAATACACTGTGAGAAATGAATACGAAAACGAGGCCTTTTTCCAGGAATACGCCCGGATGTCCCGCAGCCGGGAAGGACTTTCGGCGGCAGGAGAGTGGCATCAGCTCAAGCCCCTTTTCCCGCCTCTGGAGGGAAAGTCCGTGCTGGATCTGGGCTGCGGCTATGGATGGCACTGCAAGTTCGCCGTGGAGCAGGGCGCCCGGCAGGTGCTGGGCATTGATCTAAGCCGGAAAATGATCGAGGAGGCCCGGCAGCGCAACGATGGGGAAGGGATTCTCTATCGTGTGTGCGGTATCGAGGAGTATGAATATCCGGAGGCCGCATGGGACTGCGTGGTTTCCAACCTGGCGCTGCATTACATCGAGGACTTGGACTCCGTTTTTGAAAAAGTCCATGGGACACTGAAAAAGGATGGAATCTTTTTATTCAACATCGAGCACCCTGTCTTTACCGCCGGTGTGGGGCAGGACTGGGCCTATGGGGAAGACGGTACGCCGCTGTACTGGCCCATCGATCGGTATTTCATGCCTGGGGAGCGCATCACCCACTTTCTGGGCTGCGAGGTCCGCAAACAGCACCATACCCTCACCCAGATCCTGATGGGACTGCTGCGCAGCGGCTTTGTGCTGGAAGCGGTGGAAGAGGCGGAGCCATCTCAGGAAATGCTGGACATCCCCGGCATGCGGGACGAGCTGCGCCGACCCATGATGCTGCTGGTGCGGGCCAGAGCGGCACGTTGACGGAGCTGGACCGGACTTCTTTCAAAACTGTCACATTCTCGAAAGTACCAGGACAGATTCCCGTGATAAAGTCTGTATTGTCAAAAGACGGTACAGACTTTTTCTTTGGAGGAAAACAGTATGACGATTTTGAAGACCCATGATCTGAAAAAATACTACGGCGCCGGGGACACCCAGGTGAAGGCTCTGGACGGCGTGGATCTCGGTATCGAGCAGGGGGAGTTTGTGGCCATCGTGGGCACCTCCGGCTCCGGCAAGTCCACACTGCTCCACATGCTGGGCGGGCTGGACCGCCCCACCTCCGGCACCGTCACCGTGGACGGCAAAGATATCTTCGCCCTGAAGGACGAGGCGCTGACCATCTTCCGCCGCCGCAAAGTCGGCTTTGTGTTCCAGTCCTATAACCTGGTGCCGGTACTCAGCGTATGGGAGAACATCGTCCTGCCGGTGGAGCTGGATGGGGCCAAGGTGGATGAGGGCTATGTGCAGGAGGTCATCGCCACCCTGGGGCTGGAAAAGAAACTCACCAATCTCCCCAACCAGCTCTCCGGCGGCCAGCAGCAGCGGGTGGCCCTGGCCCGGGCACTGGCCACCCACCCCGCCCACCATCTTGCCGACGAGCCCACCGCTAACCAGGACAGCCGGACCAGCCAGGATGTGCTGGGCCTCATGAAGGTGACGGGGCAGAAGTTTGCCCAGACCATGGTGATGATCACCCACAACGAGGAGATCGCCCAGATGGCCGACCGCATCGTCCGCATCGAGGACGGGCGGATCGTGACGCGGTAAGGGGGCGGACAGAATGAAGGTCTCCAACCGTGGCTGTATCCGCCGCCTGAGCCTGCGCGCCCTTTTTGCAAGCCGCACCCGGAACATCGTGGCGGTGCTGGCCATCGCCCTGACGGCGATGCTCTTTACCTCTCTCTTTACCATCGCTCTGTCCATCAACGAGGGCATTCAACAGAATAACTTCCGCCAGGCTGGGGGCTGGAGTCACGGCACCTTCAAGTATCTGACGGAGGAGCAGTTTGAGGAATTGAAGGACGATCCCCTCATCGAATCCTGGGGCCTGCGCCGATTTTTAGGCATGCCCACGGACGTCCCCTTCAACAAATCCCATGTGGAGATCGGTTACTCCGACGCTAACCAAGCCCACTGGAGCTACTGTGACCCGGTGGAGGGCGGTCTCCCGCAGGAGGGCACCAACGAGGCGGCCACCGATACCCATGTGCTGAAGCTGCTGGGGGTGGAGCCGGAAATCGGCGCCCGGTTCACCGTCACATTTGATGTGGACGGCCATGAGACCACCCAGACCTTTACCCTGTGTGGCTGGTGGGAGTACGACGAGGCCGTGGTGGCCAACCACATCCTCATTCCCGAAAGCCGGGTGGATGCGGTGCTGGCCGAGGTGGGGGTCACCCCACCGGGGAGCGACGGCATGACGGGAAGCTGGAACCTGGATGTGATGCTCAAAAACGGCGCCCGCTCCATTGCCTCCGACATGGAAGAGATTTTGGCGGGCCACGGCTATCAGTCGGAGACACCGGGAGGAAACTACATCTCCACTGGCGTCAACTGGGGTTACACCGGGGCGCAGCTGTCCGATAAGCTGGACCCCACTGTGGCGGCTATCATTGTGGGGGTGCTGGCCCTCATTCTGCTCACCGGGTATCTCATCATCTACAATGTGTTCCAGATCTCTGTGGCGGGGGACATCCGCTTCTACGGCCTTTTGAAAACTATCGGCACCACGCCCCGACAGCTCCGGCGGATCATCCGCACCCAGGCACTGATTCTCTCCCTCATTGGCATTCCCATTGGGCTGGTGCTGGGCTGGCTGCTGGGCGGCGTGCTCACCCCGGTCGTTACCGCGCAGCTCAATGGGGTGACCACCGTGGTTTCCGTCAGCCCCGTTCTCTTTGCGGGGGCGGCCGCTTTTGCCCTGGTGACGGTGCTCATCTCCTGCCGGCGGCCGGGCCGTCTGGCGGGCAAGGTCTCTCCGGTGGAGGCGGTGCGCTATACCGAGGGCAGAATGCTGAAGCGAAAAGAACAGAGAAACGGCAAGGGCGTGTCCCTCTTCTCCATGGCCTGGGCCAACCTGGGCCGCAGCCGGGGCAAGACCTTCATCACGGTATTGTCATTGACTCTTGCCGTGGTGCTGCTGACCTTGACCGTGACCTTTACCGGCGGCTTCGACATGGACAAATATGTGTCCAGCTTCACGGCCAGCGATTTTATCCTGGCCGACGCCGGGCAGTTCCAAACCGGCGGGGACGCTTTTAACGACGAGATGGGAGTGCCGGAAGCGGTCATCGACGCCGTGGACGCCCAGGGCGGCATCACCGGCAGCGGCCGCGTCTACGGCAAGACGGCGCCGGCCCTGGAGTTTGTCACCGAGGAATACTACCGCTCCATGTGGAGCCGCTGGAACACCCAGGAGCAGC
>CAUWEK010000230.1:0-5738 GCA_963557435.1 uncultured Dysosmobacter sp. | reverse complement strand
GCACAGCCCTTGGAGAGGGGCTCTAATAACTACTACTCTATAATACAAGGAGAACGAAACTATGGCGAAGACGCGAAAGAGAGGACTGGCACTGCTGATGGCAGTGGTGCTGGCACTGAGCCTGCTGCCGGTGAGTGCGCTGGCCAGCGGAGAAGAAGAGGTCGTCCACGATGCGCTGACCCTGGCGGTGGATGATGAGCAGGAACTGGTTCCCACTGTGGATGTGGAAACCGTATCTGGAAGATGGTATGTCCAGGAAGGCAAGGAAGATGTCGTTTCTGTGGATGAGGACGGCGTCATTCGGGCGATGAGCGAGGGCACTGCCAATGTATATTTTGAGTACACGGAGAATGAGCCCGTAACCTTGGAGGAACAGCCTGCGGTGGTTATCCCCGAGACCCCCGCTGTGGATCAGCCTGCTGTGGACCAGCCCGCTGTGGACCAGCCCGCTGTGGACCAGCCCGCTGTGGACCAGCCTGCTGTGGACCAGCCCGCTGTGGATCAGCCCGCTGTGGACCAGCCCGCTGTGGATCAGCCCGCTGTGGATCAGCCTGCTGTGGACCAGCCTGCTGTGGACCAGCCTGCTGTAAATGAGATCATGCCCTTGATCAGTACTCAGTATTCCGCCGGCGAAACGAAGGTGGAGGTGTTCCCGATTGAGGTCGTGGATCTGAGCGACGGCGAAACCGTTCTGGTGGGAGACAGCCTGCGTCTGTCCAGTTCTTATTTCGGAAAAGCCTGGGATCAGAAGAAGGTGCTGGAGGTCGTGATCGTTGATACCAGCGGCCAGGAGATCTCCAGAGAGACCTATGATGTCTTTACCACTGCCGGCAGCATTATTCTGGGCACGACAGACTATTATGTGGACGTGACGGTGCTGCCTCAGCGCGGCTACAAAATCGTTTCCAGCGAGCCCGAAATGGACAGCGATCACAATGTGCGTTTTGTTTATGACAAGCTGACCAACCACATCGGCGGTGAGGAAAAGCGCACGCTGACAGTGACTGTGGAGAAGAACACGGCCGAAGCGTATAATGTGACGTTTGTTTGGAATGTGGATTCCCTGCTGGGAGGCGACTTCTCCGACGTGGTTTACCGGGAGGTGACCGTGTCCGCGCAGGATGCCTGCCTGGGTGCGGATATGCCTGCGGCCCCTGTGTACTATAACCAGGCGTTCGAGGGCTGGAACACGCATCGGGACGGCAAGGGCATTGAAGTGACTGCCAATACCCCCATCACCCAGGATATGACTCTCTATGGTCAGTGGAGCACTGCGGAGATCATCAGCGAGTACCATGTAATGGGACTGACCAGCATCAAGCGGGTGGTCAAGGACAACGCCGGTCTGGACACCCTTGATTTTGCCATCAAGAGCATTCAGGCCACCGATGGTGAGAACTATACCACTACGGACATCAGCAACAAGTACATGGAGGAGTGGGATTGCTGGAATGTGCACAACGATCTCAAACCTGTCCGTCCTGAGGAGATCAAGGGCCTCGCGGTTACCATCGAGGTGAGCGGCGAGGAGCAGGTGGTGGAGATCCCCGCCAGCCAGTTTGCCTCCATCACCCGCTACGGATACTATGCCGAGATCGAGCTGGAGGTCCCTGCTTACGACGAGGCGGTCGTTACGTTCTGGTATCAGCCCGGCGCCGGTATCCTGTGGGAGGAATATGCCACCCGGACGGTGAAGGTGGGCGAGAGCCTGGGTGAGAATATGCCTGCAGATCCCACCTACCCCGGCAGCACTTACAAGTTCCAGGTTTGGAATACCGAAAAGGAATTCGGCACAGAGTTCAAGGCCGATACTGTGGTCAACGGCGACATGAACGTGTATGCCCGCAAGGCTCTGTATGATGCCGGAAGCTCCCAGTATCATGTGATGGGTGACGAGGCGATCTACGAAAAGGTCGCGGCCGCCTATTTGAAAGAGCATCCTGACGCCGACATTACGGCCGACGATGTGGATATCTCCAAGATGTCCATGGTGGGCGAGAACGGCGCCACCAACAAGGATTACTGGGGCGTTGTGAATGCCAACGAGTGGTGCGATTACGACGGCGTGGAGAACTACTACTATTATATCCACAATGTGGATGCTCTGGATGTGGGCTTTGGAAGCAATACCCGCGTACCGGTGGACGAGATCGTGGGTCTCAAGCTGTGGTGCACTGTGGGCGGCCAGCCCTATGAGTATCAGGTGCCCCGCGCCAATCTGGACCTGACCCAGAAGGGCGACGCCATCGTGGAGGTCCGGGTGAAGTTGGACCAGTACACGGTGACCTTCATGGACGGCACGGATGTGTATGCCACCCAGACTGTCTCCGAGGGCAACATGGCGGTTCGCCCCGCCGATCCCACCAAGACCGGCATGGAGTTCCAGGGCTGGACACTGGAAGACGGTACTGCCTTTGATTTCCAGACCCGTATCTATGAAAACGTTGTGCTGTATGCCCAGTGGAAGTCCGCGGAGCCGGGCAAGCAGACCATCACCCTCCGCTATGACGCCAACGGCGCCGACGTGACCAACCTGCCTGCCGCTGAGGAGCAGACTGTGGAAGCGGGCAAAAACGCCGCGTTCACGGTCACCACGCAGAAGCCCGAGCGCAAGGGCTACACGTTCCTGGGCTGGGCGGAAAACTCTGCCGCCGAGACCGCGCAGTATAAGGGCGGCGAGAGCCTGACCGTGAGCAGCGACAAGGTCCTGTATGCTGTTTGGAAGTCCACGGAGCCGGGCAAGCAGACCATCACCCTCCGCTATGACGCCAACGGCGCCGACGTGACCAACCTGCCTGCCGCTGAGGAGCAGACTGTGGAAGCGGGCAAAAACGCCGCGTTCACGGTCACCACGCAGAAGCCCGAGCGCAAGGGCTACACGTTCCTGGGCTGGGCGGAAAACTCTGCCGCCGAGACTGCGCAGTATAAGGGCGGCGAGAGTCTGACTGTGAGCAGCGACAAGGTTTTGTACGCTGTGTGGAAAGACGATTCCCAGCAGCCTGGTGAGATCATTGAACTCTCCTTCCAGTATGTGACCGATGTCCACGGCGCCAGCGCGGTGCCCGGTGAGGCCACGGCTCCCGAGACTGTGGAGCTGGAGCGCGGCAGCGTGTTCGGCCAGCATGACTACGGCACCGGCGGTTTCAATAGCCGCTATACCTTCCATGGCTGGTTTGCCGACCCTGCCTGCAACGTGCCCATGGAGGAGGACACGGTCCTGACTCAGGATACCGTGGTCTATGGCTACTGGACCCGCTCCGGCGGCAGCGGCGGCGGTGACGGCGACGGCGGTTCCACCGACGTGCCCGACGAGAATGTCCCCACCACCGACCTGCCTGACGTGGATGTCCCCACTACCGACGTGCCCGGCGGAGACACCGGCGACCAGGGCACCGACCTGGGCGACGGCGATGTGCCTCTGGCCGAGGTGCCCAAGACCGGCGACAGCTCCGCCCTGTGGGTCCTGGCGGCTGCCATCTCCGGCATCGGCCTGGTGTGGCTGACCATCTGCAAAAAGCGCGAGACTGAGCGGTAAGCGCTCTGCGGCGAAAAGCAGGAAAATAAAAGGCGCTCCCCGAAGTGATTCTTCGGGGAGCGCCTTTTTCTGCGTCCGGGCATAAAAAAACGACCCGCGAGGGCCGAAAATATACTTGACAAAAAAAAGAAGCCATGGTAAAATAAATCGCTTATATGATGAAGATGGATATGTATCCATTCTTCAGTTTCTAGGGATAAGATAGCACATTTCCCAGTGCAATGCAAGAGCGAAGAGAGAAATGTTTAACAACTGCGCCGGCTGTGTCACAACACCGGCCGCCGACCGAACAACATGTGCCCCCGCGCCGGACAGGACGCGGAGACAGAAGAAAGGTGAATGAGAAGATGGCCAAAGACAAGTACTACGGAAAGACCCTTCGTAAGAACTTTGCCCGGCATGAGGAAGTAATGCCCATGCCGAACCTTCTGGCGATCCAGAAGAAGTCTTATCAGGAGTTTTTGGACACCGGCCTGCGGGAGGTGTTTGGCGACGTGGGCGCCATCACCGACTATCAGGGCAACCTGGAGCTGACGTTCATCGACTATAAGATGGACGAGGCTCCCAAGTACGACGTGGAGGAGTGCAAGGCACGGGACGCCACGTATGCGGCTCCCTTGAAGGTGAAGGTGCGCCTGCGCAACAAGGAGACCGAGGAGATCAAGGAGCAGGAGATCTTCATGGGCGACTTCCCCCTGATGACCCACTCCGGCACCTTCGTCATCAACGGCGCCGAGCGCGTGGTGGTCTCCCAGATCGTCCGTTCCCCCGGCGTGTACTACGGCAAGGAGATCGACATCAAGACCGATCTGCCCATCCTCACCTCCACCGTCATCCCCTACCGGGGCGCCTGGCTGGAGTATGAGACCGATGCCAACGAGGTGTTCTGGGTCCGCATCGACAAAAACCGCAAGCTCCCCATCACCTGCCTGATCCGCGCCCTGGGTCTCAAGACCGACGCAGAAATTCTGGACACCTTCGGTGACGATCCCCGCATCGCCGTCACGTTGGAGAAGGATCCCTGCAAGACTTACGAGGACGCCATGCTGGAGATCTACCGCAAGCTCCGTCCCGGCGAGCCCCCCACGGTGGAAGCCAGCGAGACCCTCATCCACAACCTGTTCTTCGATCCCCGGCGCTACGATCTGTCCATCGTGGGCCGGTACAAGTTCAATAAGAAGCTGTCCCTGTGGCACCGGGTGGCCGGCTACAAGCTGGTCTATCCCGTGGCGGATCCTGCCACCGGCGAGATCCTCTTCGACGAGGGCCACCTCCTCAGCAAGGAAGACGCCCGTCTGCTGGATACCGTGGGCGTGGGCGAGGTCACCATCGATGTGGAGGGCCAGAGCCTGAAGGTCATGAGCAACCGCATGTGCGACCTTTCTCACTATGTGGACTTTGATCCCCTGGCTGAGTGCGGCATCAAGGAGCGCGTGCGCTTCGAGGTGCTCCAGGAGCTGCTGGGCCAGTACTCCGGCGAGGAGCTGAAGGATCAGCTGCGCCTGCACAAGGATGATCTGGTGCCCAAGCACATCATCATTGACGATATCCTCACCTCCATCAACTACATGAACGGCCTGGCCCGGGGCATCTCCGTCAAGGACGATATCGACCACCTGGGCAACCGGCGCCTGCGCTGCGTGGGCGAGCTGCTGCAGAACCAGTTCCGCATCGGCTTTAGCCGGATGGAGCGGGTGATCCGGGAGCGCATGACCATCCAGGATCTGGACGTGGTCACCCCCCAGAGCCTCATCAACATCCGTCCCGTCACCGCCGCCATCAAGGAGTTCTTCGGCTCCAGCCCCCTGAGCCAGTTCATGGACCAGACCAACCCTCTGGCCGAGCTGACCCATAAGCGCCGTCTGTCCGCTCTGGGCCCCGGCGGCCTGAGCCGCGAGCGCGCCAACATGGAGGTCCGCGACGTCCATTACAGCCACTACGGCCGTATGTGCCCCATCGAGACCCCCGAAGGTCCCAACATCGGCCTGATCTCCTACCTGGCCACCTATGCCCGTATCAATGAGTACGGCTTCATCGAGGCCCCCTACCGGGCCGTGGACAAGGCCACCGGTCACGTCAGCGACGAGATCACCTATATGACCGCCGACGAAGAGGACAACTACATCGTCGGTCAGGCCGTTGAGCCCGTGGACGAGAACGGCTGCCTCATCAACGCCCGTATCACGGCCCGGCACCGGGACGA
>CAUWEK010000229.1:0-5811 GCA_963557435.1 uncultured Dysosmobacter sp. | reverse complement strand
AGGCCAATAAAGGGCGGATCCCCTTTGTGATGATAACAAAGGCGTCTTGACGAATGCATCATCCGTCAGATACAAAGATGATGCATTCTCTCACAAGTCAAAAAGGCACCAACAGCAAAGATCGAATAGCTATATTGGTTAAAGCAGGCGGTTCATACCCGTCGTTCGTGGGTTCGAGTCCCACTTCAAATGGTGCCTTGTTTTACCAATTCCATCACGGAGGAGTGATTTTCATGCTGAAGCTTTTGAAAAAGGAAGCGAATATGACCCATACAGAAAATGGCGCTGTTACATACCGATCCACCCAGTCTGAATGTCTGGACTTGTTTGCCACCATCGGCGCCCTGCGCCGGGAGAGTGATGAGGAGATCACCAACCGGTTTCTCCGTGCTTATGCCGAGAATGCGGATCTGGCCATGAAAATCCTGTTCTTCGCAAGGGATATCCGTGGTGGTATGGGTGAGCGCCGCGTCTTCCGTACGATAATCAAGTGGCTGGCTAACAATGAGCCTCGATCCCTGGAGAAGAATATCCAGTACATCGCAGAGTATGGCCGCTACGACGACCTTCTGGCCCTGATGGGTACCACCTGCGAAGGCAAAACGCTGCAGCTCATCAAAAAACAGCTGGCAGCTGACTGTACCGCCCTGGAGACGGGAGAGTCTGTATCTCTACTGGCCAAGTGGCTGCCCTCCGTCAATGCCTCCAACAAGAATGCGGTCCGTCAGGCAAAGCGTATCGCCCGAGCGATGGGCATGAACGATGCTCAGTATCGCAAGACGCTGAGCGCTCTGCGCGCAAAGATCAGCATCATCGAGAATAACCTGCGCGAAAAAGATTACACCTTCGACTATTCCAAGCAGCCCTCCAGAGCGATGTTCAAGTATCGTAAGGCTTTCATGCGAAATGACAGGGACCGTTACGATGCATTTATGAGCCGTATCGCCGAGGGAACGGAGCAGCTCCACACCGGTGCCCTGACTCCTTACGAGATTATCAAACCCTTCTTCGGGGGCGGTGACATCTCATACCAAGAACGCAAGGCCATCGACGCGACCTGGAAGTCCCAGGAAAATTTCACCGGCGGCGAGAACGCTCTGGTCGTCGTGGATGGCTCCGGCTCCATGTACGGCGGCGCTGATCCTATCCCTGCCACTGTGGCGCTGTCTTTGGGGATCTACTATGCCGAGCGCAATACCGGCGCATTCCAAAACCATTTTATCACCTTCTCTGAAAATCCCAAGCTTGTGGAGATCAAGGGCAGGGATATCTGTGAAAAGGCGAGGTACTGTCAGCGGTTTAATGAGGCCGCCAACACAAATATCCAGCGTGTGTTCCAGCTGATCCTTAAAACTGCCGTGAAGAACCGCGTATCCCAGAAGGATATGCCCGCCAAGCTCTACATCATCTCCGATATGGAGTTTGACTACTGTACGGAAGATTGCTCCACGACCAACTTTGAGTACGCGCAGCGGATCTTTGCGGAAAATGGGTATCAGCTCCCCGAGGTGGTGTTCTGGAATGTTGCAAGCCGCAATCAGCATCAGCCCGTCAAGGTCAACGACCGGGGGGTGGCGTTGGTATCCGGCTGTAATCCGCGGATCTTCTCCATGCTGAAGGCCGGCATTCTTTCCCCCTATGCTTTCATGATAGATGTTCTGGGCTCTGAGCGTTATGCGGCGATCGTGGCATAGAAATGCTGAAGCAGGAGGTGATAGCAGATACGTTATCATCTTCTGTTTTTTTTGTAAGATGAAACGTGTTGTTGTATCAGGTGCTCGGTCGTAAAAGAAAGGGCATGAACGAAAAGGAGATCGTTATGGTTACGATTCAAGGCTTATATAATACCGCGGTCTGTTATACTCCCGCACTGGAGGAAGCAGCCCGCAAGCAGATCCAGGCAGTTTGTGATCAGGCCGAGTTTGCCGGCTGCAAGATTCGGATCATGCCCGATGTTCACGCTGGTAAAGGCTGTACCATCGGCACCACAATGACCATCCGGGACAAGATCGTGCCTGGTATGGTCGGCGTGGATATTGGCTGCGGCATGGAGACGGTAGAGCTTTGTGATAAAAAGTTCGACTTTGAGAAGCTGGATACACTGATCCGTAGGGAGGTCCCTTATGGGCGCGAGGTCCGCGATGTGCCTCATGGGCTGAATGCGGAGATCGACCTTACCCAGCTCCGCTGCGCCGACCAAGTCAACCTCAACCGAGCCATGCACAGCATAGGTTCTCTGGGTGGCGGCAACCACTTCATTGAGGTGGACCGCGCTGAGGATGGCCGACTGTTCCTGGTAGTTCATTCCGGCAGCCGGCATCTGGGTACTGAGGTGGCTAACTTTTATCAGGATGAGGGCCGGCGGGCTCTTTGGGGCGGCGCGCACTATCAGGTGCAGGAAACGATTGCGCAGCTGAAGGCGCAGGGCCGTTTTCAGGAGATCCAGAATACCATCAAGGCGCTCAAGAAGGAGCACGCTCTGGAGATCCCCAGGGATCTGGCCTATGTGGAGGGAAGGCTGTTTGAAGATTACATCCATGACATGAAGCTAACTCAGCAATTCGCCATGCTGAACCGCAAGGCCATAGTTGATGTTATCATGACCGGTATGGGCTTCACTGCCGCAGAAGCCTTCACCACCATCCACAACTACATTGATACGGAAGCCATGATCCTGCGTAAGGGTTCTGTCTCCGCCAAGGCTGGAGAGAAGCTGCTGATCCCCATCAACATGCGTGACGGCAGCCTGATTTGTATTGGCAATGGCAACGAGGATTGGAATTGCTCTGCACCTCACGGCGCCGGCCGGCTGATGAGCCGCAAGGCAGCGTTCCGTGCTCTGTCCATGGAGGAGTTCCAAAAGGAGATGGCGGGGATCTATACCACCTGCGTTTTGCCGGATACGCTGGATGAGTCTCCCATGGCCTATAGGAGCATAGATGAGATCGTCGCGCAGATTGGCCCGACTGCAAAGATCATCGAGCGCGTTCGCCCGGTCTACAATTTCAAGGCGGCAGACTAATTCTAAACTATGAAAGGCTGTGTTTGCTGTGGAGGCTTTGATCAAAGAAAAACTCAAGGAAATCGAACTGCGGGAAAATTGCCGCATTTTGCTGGCAGTTGAGTCCGGAAGCCGTGCCTGGGGGTTTGCCTCTCCGGACAGCGACTATGACGTTCGCTTTATCTATGTGCGCCCCAAAGAGAGCTATCTCAAGCTCAACCGATCTCGTGATGTGATCGAACTTCCCATCGATGATGTTCTGGACATCAATGGGTGGGATGTAGACAAGACGCTGAAACTGCTCCACAAATCCACCCCCACTGTATTTGAGTGGTTTTCCTCTCCCATTGTATATAAGACCACGGACTTCGCTGAGGCATTCAAGCCCGTTATGCAGCGCTATTTCTCATCCAAAAGCGGGCTGTGGCACTACCTTCATATGGCTGAAGGAAACTATCGGGAGTATTTGCGAGGCGACATGGTAAAGGCTAAGAAATACTTCTATGTGCTGCGGTCAATCCTTGCTTGCCGATGGATCCTTGAAAAAGGCACTCCGCCCCCTATGCTCTTTTCTGAACTGGCGGCAAGCCAGCTCCCGGACTACCTTGAGGAGACCATTGCAAAGCTGCTTGATAGGAAGATGAACTCCCCCGAGGTAAAGATGACCCCGAGGATCGATATTCTCAGCGAGTATCTGGATGGAAGCATTGCGGAAGTGCGAGCCCTGGTTGAGCAGTATCCGAAGGGAACCATTCAAGATTGGGAAGAACTCAATACAATGTTCCTTGCCGCACTGGAGATGTGATCAATGATGAAGTTGCCACTACAAGTGAATACCGTATTTGAGATGCTGGCAGCAGCCGGTTTCGAGACATTTTGTTGGTGGTTCCGTGCGTGATCATGTGTAGAGCAATCGCCCTGCTAAGGACGGGAACATTACGACCAACGCACTTCCGGAACAGGTGGAACAGGTCTTTGGCGGATTCGATTTGATCGAACCTGGGTTGAAGCATAAGACCGTGACCGTTGTAATCAATCACAAGCCGCTTGAGATCACCGCTTACCGTACGGATGGCGATTATTCGGATCGTCGGCACCCTGACCCGGTCAGCTTTACTGGAAATCTGAAGGACGATCTGAAGCGCAGGAACTTTACGATGAATGGTTTGATAATGCTGGCGGGAATCGGATCGAGGCTTGTCTGGTTTCACGATATACCCATTACGGCTGATAGGAAGCCCGTTAAGCGACTTTTGAGCAAGTATGGTGATGAGACAGCCCTACAACTGATCGAACTGCACCAGGCGGATACGATGGGACAATCGGACCTCTGTAAGCGTCGGATCGCGATCTTTGAGGAAGTCTCGCAAATCATCAATGAGATCCTGCAGGAATAGAATTGCATCTCTCTCAAAGCTCCGGCAGTTAATGGACAAGATATGATGACTTTGGGCTTTCGGGGGCCTGCCGTTGGCCGGGGGCTTTAAAAATGCCTGGATACGGCCTTGGACGAGCAGATTCCTAACGAGCATGAAGCGCTGATGACCTTTTTGAAAGGCAAAAATGAAACAGGAAACATCAAAACGGCAATACCAGTATTGGTACTGCCGTTTTGTTCTTCTCCGATACATTGAGTTGTTCATCCCTCATAGGGCTTCGGATGATTACCATAGCACTTTGCAAAGGCTTCATAGTCTCCCCATTTCGGGTAATCAAAGATCCTCGCAGCGTAGAGTTCAAATGAATGTATGATGCTCAAACTCTGCTTTTGTCTTTAACCAATAGATGGATATGCTGTTTCTCCTACTCCAATAGATAGTCGTATTGTAACGCTGCCAGGATCCGAATTGCAAGGTGCTTTTTTGAGTCATGCGTATCAATTTTTAGCATGCTATAATCAAAAAAACGTGCTCCAAAATCTCTAATCAAAATTTATCACTGGGTTTTAAGACAGGAGATCATCTCGTAATATCAGCAGACGGAAAAGCTTAAAAATCAACTGCAAATTTTGACCACCGATTTTATGCTGCAAAAACGGGAGAAACTGCAAAACTGAGAGCAGTTTTCTTGCTTTTAAGTTTGCAATAATAGAATTTTATATAATTGTATGTGGTCAGAATAGGTACCACCTATAAATAGTTGCAATTTTTGTGCAATCTTTATCCAAACTATCCCTCTTCTTTCAGAATATGATCTTTTTGCAGTTCACTCGTTTCTGTTGCATGAAAGTCCCAAACGGTTGAACTAAATTTTTTCTGTGCGTTTCCGGACATTTTCGGTAGTTTCTGCTCGTTTCAGTGCACTCTCCGAACCTCTTAACTCCACTGTTTCCGTGCATTCCGAAGCTGTCTGTGGTCAAACATGTGGTCAAAAAGCCCTTCTTGACCAGGTGCGGAATCAGCTGCCGCCGCCTGTCCAGAAGGGCTCTTTTCATATTCGGGTTTGGGGTATTGTACCTCTAGAGGGGGTAAGACGCAAGGTATTTCTCTCCTGCTTTCAGTGCCCTCCCAGACTTTTTTCATGCCAAAAGCAGAGGCTATTTTCAAAGCCAAATCCGCCTAAAGCTTGCGTCGCTATATCAAAGAATAGGGAGACAGGATTTCGTCTCAAAGATATGGAAATTTCTTCTAATTTCCAGGGGTGTAATTCGTTTAATCAAAGCCGCCAAAATACGGGTTCTCCTCTGCCAGCCCCTGTGGTTTCTTTTTCAGTTCCGGCTCACCAAACCAGTCGCAGGCCTCATATACCTTCTGGCCTTCATCGGAAAAGGTGTTGAGATAGATAGTAGGCGCATTTATTTCAGGATTTGG
>CAUWEK010000228.1:0-5844 GCA_963557435.1 uncultured Dysosmobacter sp. | reverse complement strand
GCGGTGAGGGTCAGGCGGTTGTCGCAGTAGATGGGGCTCTTGATGCCGCTGGCCCAGGTGAAGGGCTCGTCGGGACGCAGAAAGACAGCGCCGATGGAGAGCAGGTCATGGGCGATGGTTTGTTCCAGGTTCATATTGAAAATCCTCCTTGGTAAAATACAGGTCGAATCAGCCCAGGAAATCCTTCACGGCCCGGCGGTAGGCGGCCACGGGGTCCTCGGCCTGGGTGATGGGGCGGCCCACCACGATGTAGTCGCAGCCGGACTTGCCCGCCTTCTCGGGGGTCATGATGCGCTTCTGGTCACCGGCGGCGGAGTCGGCAAAGCGGATGCCGGGGGTGACGGTGACGAAGTTCTCGCCACAGTTTTCCTTCACCAGCGCGGCCTCCAGGGGAGAGCACACCACGCCGTCCAGGCCGCACTTTGCGGCGTTCTTGGCGTAGGACATGACGGTCTCGGCCATGGGCACGTCGATGAGCAGCTCGTTTTTCAGCGCCTCGGCGTCGGTGGAGGTCAGCTGGGTGACGGCAATGAGCATGGGACGGGTGCCGTCGGGCCGGGTCAGGCCCTTCAGGGCGGCCCGCATCATCTCACCGGCACCGGCGGCGTGGAGGTTCACCATGTCCACATCCAGGCGGGAGAGCACGCTCATGGCGCGCCCCACGGTGTTGGGAATGTCATGGAGCTTCAGGTCCAGGAAGATCTTGTGGCCCCGGGCCTTGATCTCACGCACCACGTCGGGACCCTCGGCATAGAAAAGCTCCATGCCGATCTTCACAAAGGGCTTTTCCCCGGCGGGGAACTGGTCGAGAAAATGCAGCGTCTCCTCCTTGGTGGGGAAGTCCAGCGCGATGATTACGTCTTTAGCCATGATGTGCTCCTCCAGTCAGTTCAGAAATATTGTCCACGCCCAGCTTCCGGCACACGTCCGGCAGCTGTTCGATGATGGTCTTGCAGGCATAGGGGTCCACCAGGTTGGCAGCGCCCACCTCCACGGCGGTGGCGCCGGCCAGCATCATCTCCGCGGCGTCCTCGGCAGAGGAGACGCCGCCGCAGCCGATGATGGGGATCTTCACCGCCTCGTACACGTCCCACACCATCCGCAGTGCCACAGGGAACACGGCGGGGCCGGAGACACCGCCGGTACGGTTGGCAATGACGGGGCGCTTCGTCTTCAGGTCGATGCGCATACCCAGGAGAGTATTGATGAGGCACACGCCGTCGGCGCCGGCGTCCTCACAGGCCCGGGCGATCTCGGCGATGTCGGTGACGTTGGGGGTCAGCTTCATAAAGACCGGCTTCGTGGTGGCGGCCTTCACGGCACGGGTCACCTCCGCAGCGGCCTTGGGGTCGCAGCCGAAGTTCTTGCCGCCGGCGTGGACGTTGGGGCAGGAGATGTTCACCTCCAGAATGGCCACCTGGTCCACGGATTCCAGCTTTCGGCAGTTTTCCACATACTCGTCGATGGTGAAGCCGCCGATGTTGGCGATGACGGGGCCCTGGAAGATCTTCGCGATATTGGGCACCTCGTGGGCGATGACCGCGTCGATGCCGGGGTTCTGGAGGCCCACGGCGTTGAGCATGCCGGAGGCCATCTCCGCGATGCGGGGCTGGGGGTTGCCCAGCCGGGCAGAGCCGGTGGTGCCCTTCCAGGAAAAGCTGCCTAGCACATTTAAATCATAGAGCTCCGCGTACTCCCGGCCGTAGCCGAAGGTGCCGGAGGCGGGGATGATGGGGTTTTTCAGGGCGACGCCCGCCAGATTCACGCCTAAGTTTACCATACGATCTCCTCCTTAAACAGGATGGGGCCGTCCTTGCACACCCGTTTGTAGCCGTCCTTGGTAGGCACGGTGCAGCCCATGCAGGCGCCGAAGCCGCAGCCCATGCGGGCCTCGAAGCTGAACTGTCCGTCTTTGAGCTGGGGGAGGCTGTGGACTGCCTTGAGCATGGGCAGCGGGCCGCAGGTGAGCACGTAGTCGCACTCGGGGACGCTCCGGATGCAGTCGGTGACAAAGCCGCGGGTGCCCAGAGAGCCGTCCTCAGTGGCGATGAGCAGGCGGCAGCCCAGGGCGGCGAACTCCTCAATGTAGAACGCGTCCTTGCTGCTGCGATAGCCCAGCGTCACGGTGGGGCTTTGCCCGGCGGCGATCATCCGCTGGGCAAGGCCGTACAGGGGGGCGATACCGATGCCGCCGCCGGCCAGGACCGGGTGTTCCCCGGCGAGGGAGGGATCAAAGCCGTTTCCAAGGCCGCTGAGCACATCCAGCTCCGTGCCGGGCACGCAGCGCACCAGATCGTGGGTGCCCTTGCCCACCACCTTCACCAAAAGCAGCAGGCCCTGGTCATCCCAGTTGCAGATGGAGATGGGGCGGCGCAGATAATTGCCGGGCAGAGCGATGTTCACGAACTGGCCCGGGGCGGTGATGGCGGAGGTGTCGCCGGAGAGGAGGACCTCATAGGTATCCTCCGTCAGCTGGCGGGTATGCTCCAACGTAAAGAGTGATTTTTTCATAGCTCCTCCTCATTTCCAAGGTCGTGGTGGACGATTTCCCCGCCGCAGAGGGTCAGCGCCACGGCGGCGCCCACGCCCCAGCCGTCGAAGGGCGTGGCGTGTCCCAGGGAGCGGAATGCGGCGGCGTCGATGGTGTGGGGCCGGTTCAGGTCCAGCACGGCGAGGTCTGCCGGGGCGCCGGGCTCGATGGCGCCGCCGGCCAGGCCGAAGATCTCCCGGGGCCGGGTGCACAGGGCACGGAGGATCACCTCCAGAGGCACCAGGCCGGGGGCCACCAGCTGGGTGTAGAGAATGGGGAACGCGCACTCCAGACCCACGATGCCGTTGAGGCTATGTTGTAGCCCGCCGGACTTCTCCTGGGGAGAGTGGGGGGCGTGGTCGGTGGCGATGCAGTCGATGGTGCCGTCCAGGAGTCCTTCCAGCAGCGCCTGCCGGTCGGCGGCGGAGCGGATGGGGGGATTCATGCGGAAGCGGCCGTCGTCCTGGAGATCCTCGTCGCACAGCACCAGATAGTGGGGGCCGGTCTCACAGGTGACGGGCAGGCCCTCGGCCTTGGCGGCGCGGATGAGGGCGACGGATTCCTTGGTGGAGATGTGGCACACGTGGTAGCGGCAGCCGGTCTCCCGCACCAGGGCGATATCCCGCTCCACCTGGCGCCACTCGCTTTCGGAGGCGTTGCCGGTGAGGCCGTGGGCGGCGGCATAGACGCCGTCGTGGACGCACCAGCCTTTCGCCAGCAGCGATTCATCCTCACAGTGGGCCACAATGGGCTTGTCCAGAGACTTGGCAAGAGCCATGGCGCGGCGCATCATGTCCGGGGACTGGACGCCTTTTCCGTCGTCGGAAAAGCCCGCCACGTCCGGGGCCATGGATTCCATGTCCGCAAGCTCCGCGCCGGATTCGCCCCGGGTGATGGCGCCGTAGGGATAGACATGCACCTTGGCGTCTCTTTGGATGACGGCAAGCTCCACGTCCAGGTTTTCCCGGCAGTCAGGCACGGGCTTGAGGTTGGGCATGGCGCACACGGCGGTGTAGCCGCCGGCGGCAGCGGCCGCCGTGCCGGAGAACACGGTCTCCTTATAAGAAAAACCAGGCTCCCGAAGATGAACATGGACATCAACGAAACCTGGAACTACCAAACGATCATGCAATTCAATGACGGAAGCGCCTTCACGGGGAAGGGAGGGGGAAACGGAAACAATACGGCCCTGGTCAATGGAAATATCCATATTCTGGAACTTTCCATCCCGGAAAACGGCCCCGCCGGTCAGCAGCAGACTCATGTCAGTTCTCCTTCCTCTTTGATTCATTCGACATATTATATTATCGGAAAGCGAGGGCCTTGTCAACCGCTTTTCTCCGGCAAAGGCCATAAAAAGAGCGAAGCGGAGCGCCTGCTTTTTGGCAGGGAAAAGCCCCCTGCCTTCCGCGAAGGAGACAGGGGGCTTTGGGGTCAGTCGTGGCAGCTGTGGCTGCCGCAGTGGTGCTCGCCGCAGCCGTGGTCGCCGCAGGTGTGAGCCTCGCCGTCGTGGTGGTGGTCGCAGGTGGCGGACTCGGCATAGGTCAGGGTCCCGTTCAGCAGCTCGGCCACACGCTCGTCGGCGTCGCCGGTGCAGCCGGCGTAGAGCTTGATGCCCGCCTGGGCCAGGGCCATCTGGGCACCGGGCCCGATACCGCCGCAGATGAGGCAGTCCACGCCGTGCTGGGCCAGGAAGCCCGCCAGGGCGCCGTGGCCGCTTCCGTTGGTGGGGCAGATCTGGGCGGAGACTACCTTGCCGTCCTCCACCTCATAGACCTTGAACTGTTCCGTGTGGCCGAAGTGGCCGAATACCATTCCGTTTTCATAGGTGACCGCGATTTTCATGATTGTGCTTCCTTTCCGTGTGCGCACGAACCGCACAGCTTGCCGCAGCCGGACCGGGACTGCCGGGGGCAGAGGGAATAGCTGCCGCCGCTGATGGTCAGCGGCCGGCCCTCCACCAAGAAGATGGAAAGCTTTCGCCGGGCCTGGGCGTAGATCCGCTGCACGGTGGTCCGGGCCACTCCCATCTGCTCGGCGGCCTCCTCCTGGGTAAGACCCAGGTAATCCATCAGCCGGACCGCTTCGTACTCCTCCACCGTCAGCGCCACGGCCTCCGATTCGGCGGGGCTGTCCGGGGAGAAGCGGCAGTGGTCGGGCATCCGGCATACCCGGCGGCATTTTGCGTTGCGGGGCATGGCGCATCCTCCTTTTTGAACATATGCCCATTATAACTCGTTTTGGACATATGTCAAGAATAAAAAACCCCCGGCACATCCAAGGATGTGCCGGGGCGGGAAAGCGGGGATTCAGTGCAGGCTCTTGACCCACTGGCCGTATTTTTCCACGTTGGCGGCGCAGGCGGCAGCGTCGGCGCCCTGGGTCAGGATGTAGACCTTGATCTTGGGCTCGGTGCCGGAGGGGCGCACCAGGATGGTGGTGCCGTCGGCAAGCTCAAAGCGCAGCACGTTGGAGCCGGAGAGCTCCATGGAGCTCTTCTCGCCGGTGCGGCAGTCCACCACGGAGCCGTCGGTGTAGTCCTTGCGGACCACCACGTCCACGCCGGAGATCTGGGCGGGGGGCTGCTGGCGCAGGGAGGCCATGAGGTTGGCCATGTCCTTGAGGCCGTCCAGGCCGGGCATGACCAGGTTGTGGGTCTTTTCGGCGTAGTAGCCGTACTTCTTGTAGAGGTTTTCCAGGGCGTCGGCCAACGTCAGACCCTGGGCGGCGTACCAGGCGGCCATCTCGGTGAGCAGCAGCGAGGCGGTGACGGCGTCCTTGTCCCGGACGTAGTCGCCCAGCATGTAGCCGTAGGACTCCTCGTAGGCAAAGACCACCTTGCCCTCGCCGGCGTTTTCCAGCTTGTCCTTCTTCTCAGCCAGGAACTTGAAGCCGGTGAAGGTGTCGTAGCAGGCAAGACCGTTGACCTCGGCCACCTTACGGGCCATTTCCGTGGTGACGATGGTCTTGAGGGCCACGGCCTTTTCCGGCAGCTTGCCGGCGCGCTTCATGGCACCGATGAGATAGTCCAGCAGCAGCACGCCGGTCTGGTTGCCGGAGATGACCTGGAAGGAGCCGTCCTTGGTGCGGACCATGATGCCCACCCGGTCGGCGTCGGGGTCGGAGCCCAGGATAAAGTCGGCGCCCTCCTTCTTGGCCAGCTCCACGGCCAGGGCAAAGCCCTCGGGATTTTCCGGGTTAGGGGAGACCACGGTGGGGAAGTTGCCGTCCACCACCATCTGTTCGGGCACGCAGATCAGGTGCTTGATGCCCAGCCGGTGCAGTGCCTCGGGGATGAGCTGATAGCCGGTGCC
>CAUWEK010000227.1:0-6200 GCA_963557435.1 uncultured Dysosmobacter sp. | reverse complement strand
TTCCTGGGCTTCGGCGGCGGCAAGGTGCCGGATATCGACCTGAACTTCTCCGGCGAGTACCAGGCCCGTGCCCACCGCCATGCCATCGAGATGTTCGGTGAGACCCAGGTGTTCCGGGCCGGCACCATCGGTACTCTGGCGGAAAAGACCGCCTACGGCTTTGTGAAGAAGTACCTGGAGGAAAACGGCATCACCGCCTGCCGGGCGGAGGAGAACCGGCTGACGCTGGGATGCGTGGGCACCCGGCGTACTACGGGTCAGCACCCGGGCGGTCTGGTGGTCGTGCCCGACGACAAGGACATGGAGGACTTTTGTCCTGTTCAGCACCCGGCGGACGCCGACGACTCTGATACCATTACCACCCACTTTGAATATCACTCCATGGAGGCCAACATCCTCAAGCTGGACATGCTGGGACACGATGACCCCACCATGGTGCGCATGATGCAGGACCTGACCGGCGTGGACCCCCATACCATCCCTCTGGATGACCCGGACACCATGTCCATCTTCACCTCCAGCAAGGTGCTGGGCTACGAAAACGACGAGATCCTGGGCCCCACGGGCGCCGTGGCCATCCCTGAGTTCAACACCCGTTTCACCCGGCAGATGCTCATCGACACCCAGCCCAAGGACTTCAACACCCTGGTGCGGCTTTCCGGCTTCTCCCACGGCACAGATGTGTGGATGGGCAACGCCCGGGATCTGATCGTCAGCGGCACCGCCACGGTTCTGGAGACGGTTGGCTGCCGTGACGATATCATGCTCTACCTGATCTCCAAGGGCCTGGACCCCAAGATGAGCTTCAAGATCATGGAGAAGGTCCGTAAGGGCAAGGTGAAAAAGGGCGGCTTTGACGAAGGCTGGGTGGAGGCAATGGAATCCCACGATGTGCCCGCCTGGTACATCGAGTCCCTAGCCAAGATCGGCTATCTCTTCCCCAAGGCCCATGCCGTGGCGTACGTGATGATGGCCTTCCGCATCGCCTGGTACAAGGTCCATGAGCCCCTGGCGTTCTATGCCACGTTCTTCTCCGTCCGGGCCAAGGCCTTCGACGCGGAGTACTGCTGCGCCGGCAAGGACGCGGTCAAGCGCAAGATCCGGGAGATCGAGAACAACAAGGATGCCTCCGCCGTGGAAAAGGACCTGCTGACCACCCTGGAAGTGTGCTATGAGTTCTATCTCCGTGGCTTCCACTTCGACACCATCAGCATCTACGACTCCGAAGCCACCAAGTTCAAGGTGACGAAAAACGGCCTCCTGCCGCCCTTTACGGCGGTCCACGGCCTGGGCGAGACGGCGGCGCTGGACACGGTGGAAAAGCGCAAGGGCAAGACCTTCATCTCCATCGAGGAGTTTTCCATGTGCTGCAACAAGCTCTCCAAGACCCATATCGAGCAGCTCAAGGCCCTGGGCGCCTTTGCCGGTATGGCGGAAACCAGCCAGATCACCCTGTTTTAAATGAAAAAAGAGGAGCGAAGGCTCCTCTTTTTTTATGCTCCCATCTGTTTTGCAAGATAGGCAGTGATATCAAAATCCAGCAGCGCCGTGTCCCGCTTGAGATAGAGGGGATGGTGGGGATGTCCGGACTTCAGCAGGGGACCAGCGGTAAACCACCGGGCGCCTGCGACGGCGCCGTCAGCGGCGAAATCTGCCATGCAGGGGATGAGATAGTCCCGCTTCATGATGATGTTGCCCCAGGCGGCCCACACGGCGGGTGCAGGGGACAAGGACAAAAGATAGCGGAACGCCTTGCGGTTTTCCTCGTGCAGAGCGGGATTATAGACTTGCTCCATATCGTCCGGCCGGGTGGCCCGCTGCGCATAGACATTGAACATCAAGAAGCTGTCATATCCGTTGGAATGGGCGATCCGCTCCACGGACTGCAGCGTGGGGTCCAGGGCATCCGGCGCGGCGGTGGAGGGGTTGATCCCGATACAGATGAGGGGGCGGCTGCCCCGGGTCCCCAGAATGTACCGGTATTCAGAATAGCGGTTGGGCACGTACAGCCAGCGGGACACATCGTAGTCCGGTGAGGGGCGCAGAGCCTCTTCCAGCGCCGGAGCAAAGGGCTCCAGCGTCAGGGCGCTGGTTGGTGCAGTCGGAATATGCATGTCTTTGCCTCCTAGGTTCGACTTTTTTCCAGCATAGCACACCACTGGGCAAAAGGCAACGCGCACTGTTCACCGCCCGGGAAATGTGGTATGATGACGGAAAGACGAAATCAAAGAAAAGGAGTCGGACCATGCTGACGATTTGGATGGGGCGGGCGAAAACAGGGAAGACCGCCGCGGTACTGGAGCAGATCAGAGCGCTGGGCGATCACGGAACACAGATCCTGCTGGTGCCGGAGCATGTCTCCCACCTGGCAGAGATCGATCTTTGCCGCGTCTGCGGCCCCACGGTCAGCCGCCATGCGGAGGTGCTGAGCTTCCGGCGACTGGGAGAGCGGGTGCTGTCCCTGACCGGAGGGCTTTCCCAGGTGACGCTGGACGCCGGCGGCAAGCTTTTGACCATGCAGAAAGCCCTGAGCGAGGTGGCCGCGTCACTGACGGTATACCGGCGTCCTTCCCAGAAAGCGGCCTTTTTGCAGCAGCTCCTGGATCTGACGGACGAGCTGCGCAGCTATGAGGTGACGCCCCAAATGCTCTATGAGCAGTCGGAGCAGATCGGCGGTGCTACCGGGGAAAAGCTCCGGGACCTGAGTCTTCTGTACGGTGCCTATGAAGCCAGGCTCCGCCGGCCGGGGCTGGACGCACGGGACCGGATGAGCAAGCTGTGTGACCATCTGGAAGAGTCAGGTTATGCCGTAGGCAAGGATATTTTCCTGGACGGCTTCACCTACTTCAACGCCCAGGAGCGGCGGGTGCTTTCCATTCTCCTGCGGCAGGCCCGGTCTGTGACGGTGACGCTTCTGGGGGAGCCGGACAGCAGGGAGGAGATCTTTGAGATCTCCATCAAAACATTGGAGCAGCTGCGGCGGCTGGCCCGAGAGGCTGGCTGCGGCGTGGAAGTGCATACCCTGCACACCCAGGATGCCGGAGCGCTGCGTCACCTGGAGCAACATCTGTTCGGCCTGCCGGAACCCTATGCCGGAGAGCAGGTTCCCATTCATGTGCTGGAAGCGGAAAACCTCTATTCCGAAGTGGAGCAGGCAGCCGCCTGCATTCTGCGCCTGACAGGGGAGGGCGGCTGCCGTTACCGGGACATTACAGTCAGCGCCCGCAACATGGCGGACTATGAAAGCACGATCGAGACCGTGTTCGAGCGCTACGGCATCCCGGTCTATCTCAGCCGCCGCAGCGACATTCTGGAAAAGCCCGCGCTGGCGCTGCTGGGGGGCGTGCTGGACTCCATCGGCGGCGGCTACGAGTACGAAGACATGTTCCAGTGGCTCAAAACCGGCCTTGCGGGACTTTCGCCCCAGGAGTGCGACCTGCTGGAAAACTATGTGATCCGCTGGCAGATCCACGGCAATATGTGGCTGCGGGACATAGACTGGACGGACCATCCGGCGGGATACGGCGGGATCTGGGACGAGACCCAGCGCGCATATCTGGAGCAGATCAATGCCCTTCGGCGCCGGGTCTGCGGGCCTCTGCGGCAGCTGACAGAAGGGCTGAAAACTGGTGAAACCGCCAGGGAGAAAGTGGAATCACTTTACACATTTTTAGAGACACTCTCCCTCCAGAAAGCCCTGGAACAGCAGATGGAGCAGCAGGCAGCCGCCGGCCGGCTCCAGGATGCAGAGGAGACTGCCCAGCTGTGGGAGATCTTGTGCGGTGTGCTGGACCAGTTCGTGGAGATCCTGGGCGATGAGCCCATGGATCTGGATGAATTTACCCGGCTGCTGCGGCAAATCCTCACTCAGTACAGCATCGGAACCATTCCTGTATCACTGGATCAGGTATCCGTGTCAGAGATCACCCGCAACGACCGCCATACGGTTCGTCATCTGATCTTCCTGGGGGCCAATGACCATGTGCTGCCCGCCGTAGGGCAGAGCAGTGGGATCTTAAATGAAGATGACCGGGAGGAGCTGGCCAGGGCGGGCATTCGTCTGGCCCCCTCTGGCATGGAGCAGATGGGCATCGAGCTCCAGTGCATCTACACCTCTCTGACCCAGCCTACGGAGGGGCTTTGGCTGAGCTATCCGGTCAGCGACGTGGCAGGCAATGTTCTGCGCCCGGCTTTCATTGTGGAACGATTACTGACCCTGTTTCCCGCCTTGCGAGCAGAGCACGAAAGTGCTGACAAGGAATATCGCCTTACAGCGATACAGCCCGCGCTGGAAGAAGCAGGGCAGGACCGGCAGGGTGCGCTCTGGCAGTATTTTGCTCAGCGCGGCGATCATGCCGCCCAGCTTGCCGCCATGGAGCGTGCCGCCGCGCTGCGGCGGGGAAGGCTGTCTCCGGCGGCAGTCCAGGCGCTGTACGGAAAGCGCGTCAGCATGTCCGCCTCCCGGCTGGAACGGATGCGCTCGTGCCACTTTGCCTATTTCATGGAGTACGGCCTGCGGGCAAAGAAGCGGGAGGTCGCCGCTTTTGATGCCCCGCAGATCGGCACGTTCCTCCATTACCTGTTGGAAAACGTGACCCGTGACACCATGGCCCTCGGTGGATTTGCCCAGGTGGACCGGGAAGAGCTTCGGGCCATGGTGCGCCGGTATATGGACCGCTATGTGACCGAGGAGCTGCACGATTTCCAAAACCGTACCACCCGCTTCCGCTACCTCTTTTCCCGGCTGCGCAATACCGCCTATGCCATTGTGGAGCAGGTGGCGGAGGAGCTGCGCTGCTCGGACTTTGTGCCTCTGGCCTTTGAGCTGAGCTTCGGGGACCATGGCGCCTTGCCGGCCGTGGAGATCTCGGAGCCGGACAGCCAGCTGCGACTGGGCGGTAAAGTGGACCGGGTGGACGGATGGCTCAAGGACGGCAAGCTCTATCTGCGGGTGGTGGACTATAAGTCCGGCCGCAAGGCCTTTGATCTGGCGGCGGTGCGGATGGGGCTGGACATCCAGATGCTGCTGTACCTCTTCACCCTGCAAAAGGAGGGAAAGGCGTATTTCGGCCACGAAGTGGAGCCTGCCGGCGTACTGTATTTACCGGCAAGAGACGATATCCTGGCTGCCGAGCGCAATATTTCCCCGGAAAAGCTGGCCCAGGAGACAGCCAAACAGCTGCGCCGATCCGGGCTGCTGCTCTCCGACCCGTCCGTCCTGCAGGCCATGGAGCATACGTCGCTGACCGAGCCAAAGTTCCTGCCGCTGCGGGTGGGCCGGGACGGCAGTATCTCCGGCAGCATCGCCTCCGCCGCGCAGCTGGGCAAGCTGGGGCGGTACGTGGAAAAGCTGCTGCACCAAATCGCCCGGGAGATCCGGGACGGCAACATCGACGCCGATCCCTGCTGCAAAAGCGAGGAGGACAGCTTCTGTCAGTACTGCGACTGGGCCGAGGCCTGCCATTTCCAGGACGGCCGGGACAGCGATCATCTGAACTATATCCTGCCGGTAAAGCCCGAGGAATTCTGGGCCCGGCTGGAGGACGAACAGGAAGGGGGGCTGTGAGCCATGGCGGAAATTCAACTGACTGCCGCCCAACAGGCGGTGGTGGACAACCGGGGCGGCAGCCTGCTGGTCTCAGCCGCCGCCGGTTCCGGCAAAACCAAGGTGCTGGTGGACCGTCTTTTTCTGTATGTGACCCGGGACCGTTGCAATGTGGATGATTTCCTCATCATCACCTACACCAAGGCAGCCTCCGCAGAGCTGCGGGGCAAGATCGCCGCGGAGCTGAACCGCCGTCTGGCAGCAGACCCGGGCAACGCCCACCTTCGCCGGCAGCTGCTGCGGGTCTACCGGGCGGATATCAAGACCGTGGATGCCTTCTGTACGGCGCTGCTGCGGGAAAACACACATCTGCTGCCCAAAGGCGACGAACGTCATGCGCTGACGCCGGATTTCCGGGTGCTGGATGAGGGAGACGCGGCACTGGTGCGCCAGCGGGTGCTGGAGCGGACGCTGGAAGCTTTTTACGATGCCCTGGACGAGGCAGGCGCGGCGCTGGCGGACACACTGGGCGCCGGGCGGGACGACCGAGCCCTGGAAGCCCTTGTGCTGGAGATCCACGAAAAGCTTCAAAGTCACGCCTATCCGGAGCAATGGCTGGAAAAGAACCAAGCAGCCTGGTCTACCTTGGACGGCA
>CAUWEK010000226.1:0-6427 GCA_963557435.1 uncultured Dysosmobacter sp. | reverse complement strand
TGGCGCCGCAGCAGATGATGTCGTTGACGCACATGGCCACGCAGTCGATGCCCACGGTGTCGTGCTTGTCCAGCAGCTGGGCGATGCGCTGCTTGGTGCCCACGCCGTCGGTGCCGGAGACCAGCACCGGCTCGGTCATGCCGGCAAGGTCCGGGGCGAACAATCCGCCGAAGCCGCCGATATCAGAGACCACGCCGGGGATCATGGTGCGCTCCACGTGCTTGCGCATGAGCCGGACGCCCTCATAGCCCGCCTCGATGTTGACGCCGGCGGCGGCATAGGACGCGGAATGGGATTCGTTCATGTCAATGCCCTCCTATGGAGTGAAAGATTGGAAACCGGGAAGAAATCATTCCTTCCCGGTCCAGCAATAGGTGCAGATCTTGTCGCGGTCAATGCCGATGGCCTCCAGCAGCCCGTCCAGGGACTGGTAGCCCAGGGAGTCGAAGCCCAGCTGCTGGCAGATGGTTTTGAGCAGGCACTGCCCCCGCTCTGTGGAGGCGTCCGCGTACTCGTCAATATGGTTTTGGCCCTCGTCGCCCTCCAGCTCCTGCACGGTCCGGCGGGAGAGCAGGTCCATGTCGGAGTTGTTGCGGGAGAAGTTCAGGTACTTGCACGCGTACATGATGGGCGGGCAGGCAGAGCGCATATGGACCTCTGCCGCACCGCTGGCGTAGAGGAACTCCACGGTCTCCCGCAGCTGAGTGCCCCGGACGATGGAGTCGTCCACGAACAAGAGCTTCTTGCCCTCGATAAGCTCGGGGACGGGGATCTGCTTCATCTTGGCCACCTGGTTGCGCACCGCCTGGTTGGCAGGCATGAAGGAGCGGGGCCAGGTGGGGGTGTATTTGACGAAGGGACGGGCGAAGGGCTTGCCGCTGCGGTTGGCAAAGCCGATGGCATGAGGCACGCCGGAATCCGGCACGCCGGCCACATAGTCCACCTTGGGGAGCATGCCGCGGGCCACCTCGTCCCGGGCCATGATCTCGCCGTTGCGGTAGCGCATGACCTCCACGTTCACGCCCTCATAGTTGGAATTGGGATAGCCGTAGTAGGTCCACAGGAACGCGCAGATGCGCATTTTCTCCCCGGCGGGGGAAAGGGACTCGCACCCCTCCGCCGTGATCTGTACGATCTCACGGGGACCCAGCTCGTAGCAGGTCTGATAGCCCAGCTTCTGGTAGGCAAAGGACTCGAAGGACACGCAGCAGCCGTCCTCGCTTTTGCCCACCAGCACCGGGAGACGGCCCAGCTTGTCCCGGGCGGCGATGATGCCGTCCGGGGTGAGGATGAGGATGGTGGTGGAGCCGTCGATCACGTCCTGGGCATGACGGATGCCGTCCACCAGGGTGTCGCACTGGTTGATGAGCGCCGCCACCAGCTCCGTCTCGTTGATCTTGCCGCTGGACTGGGCCATGAACTGATGGCCGTGGTCGGAGAAGTATTTTTCCACCAGGGACTCGGCGTTGGTGATGATGCCCACGGTGGTGATGGCATAGAGCCCCAGGTGGGAGCGCACCAGCAGGGGCTGGGGATCGGTGTCGGAGATGCAGCCGATGCCGCTGGTGCCGTGGAACTGGGAGAGGTCTCGCTCGAATTTGGTGCGGAACGGGGAGTTTTCAATGTTATGGATCTGGCGCTGGAACCCGTCGGTGGAGTCATAGATGGCCATGCCGCCCCGGCGGGTGCCCAGATGGGAGTGGTAGTCCACTCCGAAAAAGACGTCAAGCACGCAATCCCGCTTGGAGACCGCGCCGAAAAAACCGCCCATGTGTCGTCTCCCCCGCCGCTCAGGCGAAGAACAGCTTGGACAGGGTCATGGGATCGATGTACTGACCGTCCTTGTAGACGCGCATGTTGCCGGAGGCCACCTCGTCGATGAGCATCACGTTGCCGTCGGCGTCGTAGCCGAACTCGAACTTGATGTCATAGAGCACCAGGCCCTTTTCCTTCAGGTCGTCGGCCACGATCTTCGTGATCTTCTGGGTCATATCCTTGATGTCGTCGTACTGCTTTTCCGTCATGACGCCCAGGACCACCAGGCCGTCCTTGGTGACCAGGGGATCGCCCTTTTCGTCGTTTTTGAAGGTGGTCTCCACGTAGGCGGGCAGGTCGGCGCCCTCGGCGATGTACTCACCGTAGCGGCGCAGGAAGCTGCCCACGGCCTTGTGGCGGCAGATGACCTCTAGACCCTTGCCGAAGACCTTGGCGGGGAGGACCTCCATGGTGGTGTCGTCCAGGTTGGCGGAGACGAAGTGGGTCTTGATGCCGGCGGCGTTGATCTTCTCGAAGAAGTAGATGGACATCCGCAGGTTCACGTCGCCCACGCCGTCGATGGTCAGACCGACAGAGTTTTCACCGGGATCAAACACGCCGTCCTTGCCGGTGCAGTCGTCCTTGAACTTGAGCAGATAGTGGCCGTTGTCCAGGGCGTAGACGTTTTTGGTCTTACCGGTGTAAACAAGCTTCTTTTCCATGTGAGGATACCTCCATATTAAAATAAATAGCTTTTGTGAAAACCAGATGGGGTGAGGCGTTTACGCCTCCAGCTCAGCTTGCAGTGCCGCTTCCTTCACGGCGATGCGCTCGGCCATGTCCGAGCGCTGGGCGTCCAGCTTGGCGGCCAGGGCGTCGTCGCTTACGGAGAGGATCTGGGCGGCCAGCACGGCGGCGTTCTTGGCACCGTTGATGGCCACGGTGGCCACGGGAATGCCGCTGGGCATCTGTACGGTGGCGAGCAGGGCATCCAGCCCGTCCATGGCGCCGCCCTTCATGGGAATGCCGATGACGGGCAGGGTGGAGTTGGCGGCGAAGGCGCCGGCCAGATGGGCGGCCATGCCCGCCGCGCAGATCAAAACGCCGAAGCCGTTGGCCCGGGCAGAGCGCGCGAAGTTGGCCGCGGCGGCGGGGGTGCGGTGGGCGCTGAGGATATGGGCTTCGTAGGGGATACCCAGCTCACGGAGCTGGGCACAGGCTCCTTTGACCACCGGCCAGTCGGAGTCGGAGCCCATGATGACGGCAACTTTTTTCATGTTGATCCTCCCTGGTTTGAGATTTACAGCTTTTTGCGCATGACGGTGTGGCGGAAAAAGCCGTCGGCAAAGTATTCGCGGGAACAGAAAACCGGCTTTCCGTCAATATCGAAATCTACCTCGTCCATTTGCAGCAGCGGTGTGCCCGGCTGGATCTGGAAGATCTCCGACAGGGCCTCGTCCGCCACGATGGGCTTGAGGTCCGTCAGATCCATGTAGGGGTAGACGCCGCAGAACTGCTGGAGGAAGTGGAAGATGGGCAGCTTGAGATCCTTGATGGTGTAAGAGCCCTTGGCCAGGGATTTTTCCACCACGTCCTCGCAGTAGATGGCGGGACGGCCGTCGGCGGTGCACAGCCGGGCAACCCGGATCACCGGCGTGCCCTGGGGGATCTGCAGCTGGCGGGAGACAGTCTCATCGGCGGTGTCGTCGCTGACGTGGACGTAGGCCACGGCCGGCTGGAACCCGCTTTGGCGGATCATATCCAGGAATTCCACCTCAATGTCCATGCGGGTCTGGGCATTGAGCACATGGCGGTTGATAATGGTGCCCACGCCGTGGCGGCGGGTGATAAAGCCCTCCCGCTCCAAAGAGGCCAGGATATCCCGCAGCTGTGTGCGGCTGATGCCCAGCTTCTCCGCCAGGACGCTTTCCCGGGGCAGACGTTCGCAGTCGGCATACTCGCCGCTTTTCATGTCCCGCAGCAGTTGAGCGCGGATGGACTTGGACTGGGAGGGATGGGTACTCATGGACTTCACCTCTGAAAAATGGTATTACCATTAAAGGTCATACCTATTGTATCCAATTTGGACAGAGCCCGCAATTGGCAAATTTGACAGTTTGCGCCCCTCACGGGCAAAACATCCTCGTAGAGTAGCCGAAAGGCGGGCGCGGGAAAAATTTATGTAATTTCACGGTGGACATTTGTCCACGAATCGGTATAATAGAGAATCACCGGAACCGGAGGCGTCTGCCTCCGCGGCGCGGGCGGCGGATTTGGCATGGAGCCGCTGTGTGCCGGCAGCCGGACAATATGGAAAATAGATTGGAATGAGACAATGAAAAACATCGTACTGATCGGTATGCCCGGCACGGGCAAGAGCACGGTGGGCCGGGCACTGGCGGCCCGGCTGGACTACGATTTCGTGGACCTGGATGATTTGATCACGGCGCGGGCGGGCAAGACCCTGCCCCAGATTTTGCGTCAGGACGGGCTGGAGGCCTTTTACGCGCTGGAGTCGGATGTAGGCATGGCGCTGGACCGGGAAAATACGGTGGTGGCCACCGGCGGCAGCATGGTGCTCTATCCCAAGGCCATGGAGCATCTGCGGGAAAACGGTGTCACCGTCTGGCTGGAGACGCCCCTGCACCAGATCGACGACCGCATGCCGGAGGATCTGACGGACCGGGGCATTGCCGCTCCGGCAGGCATGACGCTGCGGCAGATCTACGAAGAGCGCCAGCCCCTGTATGCCCAGTACGCCGATGTGATCGCCGTCAGCCTGGACGGGGCGGAGGAGACGGCCCAGCAGGTGCTGAGCCTGCTGCGGACCGTGGACATCCGCCTTTGAATCAATAAAAGCAGAAAAAACGCCGCCGCGGAACCTTCCGCGGCGGCGCGTTTTATTGGGTTTTTCCGGTGAGATAGGCGCAGGCAGCCAGAGCGGCCACGGCGCCGTCGGCGCAGGCGGTGGTCAGCTGGCGCACGGACTTGACCCGGCAGTCCCCGGCGGCAAAAATGCCGTCTTTGCCGGTACGGCAGTCCTCCCCGGCGGGCAGGAAGCCCCCTTCGTCCGCAAGGCCCAGCTGACGGCTGAGGGCGTCCTGGGGCAGCTGCCCCACGGCCTCAAAGAGGCCGGAGACCGCCAGGGTCTCCCGGCGGCCGTCCCGGCCCCGGAGCTCCAGGGATTCCAGAGCGCCTTCCCGACTGCCCAGGCCCACGATCTCCGTGTCCAGAGCGAAGGATACGTTCTCCCTCTGTTTCAGGGCATCCACCAGGATGGGGTCGCCCCGGAAGGCGGCCCGCCGGTGGATGAGGGTCACATGGCGGCATAGGTCAGAGAGGAACAGGGCGTCCTGCAAAGCGGTGTTGCCCCCGCCGCACACAGCCACGTCTTTACCCTGGTAGAAGGCTCCGTCGCATACGGCGCAGTAGGAGACGCCGGCGAGGGTATCCTCTCCCGGAAGGCCCAGGGAACGATGCTTCATGCCGGTGGCCAGAATGAGGGCGGCGCAGTCATAGGCGCCGTAGTCGGTGACCACGGTCTTGACGGCGCCGTCGGTGATCTCTCTCACCTCCTCCAGCTCCAGCCGGGCGCCCAGGGCCTCCGCCTGGGAAAAAAGCCGGTCGGCCAGCTCCGCGCCGGATACGGCGGCAAAGCCGGGGAAGTTCTCCACCTTGGGGGCGGAGGCGATCTGTCCGCCGAAGCCCTCCTTTTCCAGCACCAGCACGGACTTGCCGGCCCGGCGGGCGTAGACGGCGGCGGTGAGACCGGCGGGGCCGCCGCCGACGATGATGATGTCAAAAAACTCGCGCATACGATCTCCTTTCGCCCCGGGAAACAAAACAGGAGGGGCGGGCCCTCCTGTTTTTTGCCGTTTACCGGGTGGCGGCGTATTTTTTAATGACGGAGGCGTTGACCAGCTTTTCCACCTGATCGCCGTGGCGGACGATGAGGGTGGGGGCCTGCTGGATGCCGTACTGGCTCACCAGGTCCATATGCTCGCTGACGTCGCACACCTCGTAGGAAAGGCCGGCCTTGTCCAGCTCATTTTTGGCGATCTTGCAGTTGGGACAGGTTTTGGTGGTGAAGAGATAGAGCCCGTCGGCGCTGCCCGGCGCGGCGGATGCGGAGGCCGTGCCGGGATCGGAGACAGTGGCTTCCCGGTCGCACAGGCGGCGGCCCTCCAGGTGGGAATTGGCCACGTCGTACTCCCGGCGGTCCTTGAACTCCTGGACCTTGCCGTCGTTCCAGTTCTGGACGGGGCGGTAGTAGCCGGTGATGCGGCTCCACACCTCGCAGGGCTTGCCGCACTTGGGGCACACGGTGTGCTCCCCGGAGAGGTAGCCATGCTCCTGGCAGATGGAGTAGGTGGGAGACATGGTGTAGTAGGGCAGCTTGAAGTTCTCGGCGATCTTGCGCACCAGGTCGGCGGCAGCCTTCCAGTCCGGCAGCTTCTCGCCCAGGAAGGCGTGGAACACGGTGCCGGAGGTGTAGAGGGTCTGGAGATCGTCCTGGATGGCCAGGGCGTCGAAGATGTCGGCGGTGTAGCCCACGGGCAGATGGGAGGAGTTGGTGTAGTACGGGGTGTCCCCGGGGCGCTTGGCGGCGGTGATGATGTCCGGGTATTTTTCCACGTCGTGCTTGGCCAGGCGGTAGGAGGTGGACTCGGCA
>CAUWEK010000225.1:0-6435 GCA_963557435.1 uncultured Dysosmobacter sp. | reverse complement strand
GGGCGCTCATGAGCCATCCCAAGCTGCTGATGCTGGATGAGCCCTCCATGGGCCTTGCTCCCATTCTGGTGGAGCAGATTTTTGAGATCATCCGCAACCTCCACGCGGCAGGCACCACCATTTTGCTGGTGGAACAGAACGCTCAAGCCGCCCTGTCCGTGGCCGACCGCGGCTATGTGCTGGAGACCGGGCGGATCGTCACCTCCGGCACCGGCAAGGAGCTGCTGGAGAGCTCCGCCATCAAAAAAGCCTATCTGGGCGGCTGAATGCTCCGCCGGGAGCGCACAGATCGTGCGCTCCCGGTTTTTCTTTGCTTTTTTCCGCCGGTGTGGTATACTGCTGTCATGACAGTGAAAGGAGCATCCCTATGCGCGCGGAAGAACGCCGTCAGGCCATTCGTGAAATTCTACACCACTCCCACCAGCCCGTCAGTGCCACGGCGCTGGCCAGCCAGTTCTCCGTCAGCCGGCAGATCATCGTGGGAGACATCGCCCTGCTGCGTGCCGCGGGTGACGCCATTTCCGCCACGCCCCGGGGATATGTGATCTTACAGGAAGAGTCGGGCCACATCTGCCGCTTTGCCTGCCGGCACACCGCCGCAGGTATGGAGGCAGAGCTCAACGCCATGGTGGACGAGGGCTGCACTGTGCTGGATGTGATCGTGGAGCACCCGGTCTACGGCCAGCTCACCGGCTCGCTGCAGCTTGCCAGCCGTCACGATGTGCGCCAGTTCCTGGACCGCTGCGCCGCCTCCGACGCCCGCCCCCTCTCCGACCTGACCGGCGGTATCCATCTCCATACCCTCTCCTGCCCCGACGAGGCCGCGGCGGAGCGGGTCCGGACGGCCCTGCGGGCCCTGGGTGTGCTGGTGGAAGCGTAAGTCAGGGTTGACAGGCCCCGCTTTTGCGAGTATGATGTGGTATACAGGTGTCAAGACACCTGTATACCACATTTTATTTTAGAGAGAAACAGGTGCTTCCCATGGAACAGTTCAAAGCCTTCTTAAAGCGCAAAAACATCGTCATCTCCGGCAAGCGGTACGGCATCGACGCTCTGGGCGCCATGGCCCAGGGTCTTTTCTGCTCGCTGCTTATCGGCACCATCCTCAACACCCTGGGCACCCAGCTGGGGATCGAATTTTTCGTGACCGCAGGCGGCTACGCCTCCGCCATGAGCGGCGCGGCCATGGCCGTGGCCATCGGCTACGCCCTCCAGGCGCCGCCCATGGTGCTGTTTTCTCTTGTGACCGTGGGCTACGCCGCCAACGCGCTGGGTTCCACCACGCTCTCCGGCGGCAGCGGCGCCGGCGGTCCTTTGGCCGTACTGTTCATCGCCGTCATCGCCGCGGAGCTGGGCAAGGCCGTCAGCAAGGAGACGAAGGTCGACCTGCTGGTGACGCCTCTGGTGACCATTCTCTCCGGCGTGGCCCTGGCCGCCTGGTGGGCGCCTGCCATCGGCACCGCCGCCAGCTCCGTGGGTGAGTTCGTCAAGTGGGCCACCGTGCTCCAGCCCTTCTGGATGGGCATTCTGGTGTCCGTGGTCATCGGCATCGCCCTGACGCTGCCCATCTCCTCCGCCGCCATCTGCGCCGCCATCGGCCTGACGGGTCTTGCCGGCGGCGCCGCCGTGGCCGGGTGCTGCGCCAACATGGTGGGCTTTGCCGTGCTGAGCTTCCGGGAAAACCGCTGGGGCGGCCTCATCAGCCAGGGCCTGGGCACGTCCATGCTGCAAATGGGCAACATCGTGAAAAATCCCCGGATCTGGCTGCCTGCCATCCTCACCTCCGCCATCACCGGACCGCTTGCCACCTGCGTGTTCCACTTTGAGATGAACGACCCTGCCAGCGGCGTGGCCAGCGGCATGGGCACCTGCGGCATGGTGGGCCCTATCGGCGTCTATACCGGCTGGGTCAATGACGTCTCTACCGGCGCCAAGGCCGCCATCACCGGCATGGACTGGCTGGCCATGGCCCTCCTCTGCTTCATCCTCCCCGCCGTCCTCACCTGGGCCTTCGGCCTCTTTTTCCGCCGCATCGGCTGGATCAAGGACGGGGATCTGAAGCTATCCTGACAAAGAAAACCCCCGGCTTGAAGCCGGGGGTTTTTCATCGGTTAAACGCCAGAAACAGCGTACAGCCGGCAAGTGTCACGCAGCTGTACCGGATCAGATCGTTTCCTGTGGTAGACATGGCAACATACCACCGCCGCAGCGGGTATTCATACACCGCCTCGGGGCCATAGCCGAAAAACGAAGCAACCCAAAGGAGATAAGTCCCCAGGGCCAGCAGGCCCACCACCAGTAAAACCCACCGGACGCGGGCGCTGCGTACCCGGATATCCGCCCACAGCGACAGCAGTGAGGGGACCAGTGCCCCTGCGGCAGCGTACCCCAACGGCACAACTGCCATGATGTACGTCAAAGAAGGCCACAGGATAAAGGTCTGCCCCTTCAACTGATGCAGATACGGCTTGAGGGTCATCTCCATCACCAGCAGAGCCAGTGTCATGGCAGCAAACACTGCCGTGTACACCACGTACCGCCGCTGGAACCGGGGATAGCCGCCCTCCGCCACCACCTCCGGCCCGTAGATCAAGGCCCGCACATCCACCTCCAGAGCCTCGGCCAGGGCCGTCAGGGTCTCCACGTCCGGCGCCGTTTTCCCGGTCTCCCAGGAGGACACCGCCTGCCGCGTCACGTGGAGCCGCTCCGCCAGGGCATCCTGGGTCAGTCCCGCCTGTTGGCGCAGCCGCTTGAGATTGCGTCCCACCATGTGCCTCACCTCCAGCTTCATCATAGCATCCGGGCCTGGTTTTGTCACGCAATGATCCATTGCGTCGGGCGGTCAGGTGTGATATGCTGGAAAAAAGCAACATAAGGAGGTACTTATGGAATATCGGAAATTTGGAGACACCTACCTTCTGCGGATGGATCCCGGCGAGGAGATCCTGGAGCAGGTGAAGAAGCTGGCGCTGGCGGAGGACATCCGCCTGGCCACCGTGCAGGCCCTGGGTGCCGTGCGGGAGTTCACGGTGGGTGTTTTTGACACGGTCAGCAAGACCTATCACGCCAACGAGTTCTCCGGCCCCTATGAGATCGTCTCCCTCACCGGCACCATCGACTCCATGAACGGCGAATTTTACAGCCATCTGCACATGAGCGCCGGGGACGGCCAGGGCCATGTGGTGGGCGGCCACCTGAACCGGGCCGTCATCAGCGCCACCTGTGAGATGGCGGTACGGGTGCTGCCCGGCGCCATGGACCGCGCTTTCAGCCCGGAGGTAGGACTCAACCTCTGGAAGTTCTGAGTCAAAAGCGGCAAAGGAGCGTGGGATCATGAAAACTTCAAAAAAAGACATGGTCAGGCTTCTGTGCATCATTTTGGTCATTGCTCTGATTCCATTATTGCTGGTTATCGCAGCCATGAACACAACAGAACAATATATCGTCAAACCTCATATTTTTTATGACGATTCCTCCTATTTCTCGGATATAAAAGCAGGCGAATTCAGTTTGGAGGAATTGGCTGACACTTTGATCCAGGACGGGACCATCGATACCCTGGTGGATGAGACGGAAGCATGCTATGACAATTACCAAACGAACCGGGACTACTATTTGAACGCGACAATCTATCGGTTGAAAAACGGAGACGAGAGCGTGATTTATCTTCAGGTTCCTCCATCCAGCGACACCTTGCTCCTTTTCAGACAGGACTCATGACGGTAAAATCAAGCAGCAAAAGACAAGATCCGCCGGGAGGCCGCAGCCTCCCGGAGGATCTTGTTTACTTCTCTTCCGCCAGGCCCCGGAGGGTATCCCCCGTCAGACGGTACACCGTCCACTCGTCCATGGGCTGGGCACCCAGAGAGCGGTAAAAGGCGATGCTGGGGGCATTCCAGTCCAGACACCACCACTCCATCCGGCCGCAGCCCTGGTCCACTGCCAGGCGGGCCAGATGCTGCAAAATGGCCTTTCCGATGCCCTATCCCCGGTACTGGGGCAGCACATACAGATCCTCCAGGTAGAGGCCTGCCCGGCCCAGGAATGTGGAGAAATTATGGAAGTACAGGGCAAAGCCCACTTCCTCTCCCTCCAGCATGGCAAAGCACACCTCCGCGCTCCGGCGCTCAAAGAGCCACTCCGTCAGCGTGGCCTCATCGGCCACCACCTGGTCCTCCATCTTCTCATAGGCCGCCAGCTCCCGGATGAACCGCAAAATCAGCGGCACATCCTGCCGCCCGGCCTGCCGGAATTGCAGCTGTTTATCCATGGTATCCGCTCCTCTCTTTTTCTTGGGCGCTCACACCAGCGGTCCCACCGCATGGTCCCGCAGGGGCAGGCTGGAAAAGGCCTCCGCCTCCAGGGCCTCGTACTCCCGGGGCGTGCGGCTGCGGCGCATGGACTTGTGGATCTTCTCGCCCCCCTCAAAGAGGTGGATCAGGTAGAACCACACTTCCTTCATCCGCTGGGCCGCCGGGCCCACCTGGCCGTAAAACTCCTGATAGTCCTCATAAAGCTCCGCGGTGAAGTCCATCAGCTCCTCCCGGGTGGCGGGCGCGCCGCCATGGAGCTTTCTGAGCAGCGCCGGGTCTGCCACAGCGCCCCGGCCGATCATCACCGCCTCCACGGCGGGAAAATCCCCCTCAAAGGCCCGGACGTCCTCCACGGTCAAAAGATCGCCGTTGTAACAGACGGGGTTGCGGCTTTCCTCCGCCGCCCTGGTGAACCAGTCCCGGTGGACCGTGCCCTTATAAAACTCCTTCTGCACCCGGGGATGGACGGTAAGGCAGGCGATAGGATAGCGGTTGTAGATCTCCAGCAGCCGCGCAAATTCCTCCGGTGCCTGCACCCCCAGCCGGGTCTTGACGGACACCGGCAGACGCACGGAGGCAAACACCTGGTCGAAAAACCGCTCCAGCTCATCGGGCTTTGCCAAAAAGCCGGAGCCCTTTCCCTTGGCGGTGACCGTGCCGGAGGGGCACCCCAGGTTCAGATTCACCTCCCGGTAGCCCAGATCCTCCATAAGGGAAGCCGCCCACAAGAAGTCGTCGGCCCGCCGGGTCATGATCTGGGGCACCAGGGGAAGGCCCGGATTATTGGCTGTGTCCAGCTCCCGCTGGTCCCGCTTGGTGACAATGTGCTGGTCCGTGGGGGAGAAAAAGGGGATGAAGTACCGGTCCGCGCCGCCGAAGCGGGCATGAAACACCCGCCGGAACACCGCCTTGGTGATGCCGTCCAGCGGGGCAAAGTCCACCCGCTCGATCATCCCAGCCGCTGCTCCCACTCGGCTGCCCGGAAGCCCACCAGCACGAAGTCCTCACCCACCAGGATGGGCCGCTTGACCAGCATGCCGTCCGTAGCCAGGAGATCCAGCTGGGCCTGCTCGTCCATATCGGGGAGGCGGTCCTTCAGCCCCAGGGCCTTATACTGAAGTCCGCTGGTGTTGAAAAACCGCTTGAGGGGCAGTCCGCTCTTCTCCCACCACAGTCGCAGCTCCTCCGCCGTGGGGTTTTCGGTCTTGATGTCCCGCAGGGTATAGGCCGCACCGTGTTCATCCAGGAAGGCGCGGGCCTTCTGGCAGGTGCTGCACTTGGGGTAGCATACAAACAGCATATGTTTTCTCCTTTGTTTACTGGCTCAGCCGCTTAAAAGCTGCCGATCTCCAAGTTCTCGTCGTCCTCGCCCTTTTCAATGGCCCGGACCTCCACAAAATACTTCATCTCCGGGCTGACCTCCACCTGGACCCGGTCGCCTACCCGGCGGCCCAGCAGGGCCCGGCCCACCGGGGACTCCTTGCTGATGAGGCCTTTGAGTGCGTTTTGCCGCAGCGTCGTCACGATGCGGATGTCCATTTCCTTTTTGACCATCTCATTGTAGATGGTCACCTTGTCGAAAAGGCCCACGGCGTCGCCCTTGTCCTGCACTTCGATGACCTTCGCCGTGCGGATCATCCGCTCCAAATAGCGTATACGGCTCTCGTTGCGGTTCTTCGCCTGCTTGGCACACTTATATTCGTAGTTCTCGCTCAGATCACCGAAGGCACGTGCGGTCTGCACTTCCTCGATCAGCTGAGGCCGCTCCACCCGGATCCGGTGATCCAGCTCCTCCTGCATCTTCTTGATATCCACCGCTGTCAGCTCGTCGTACATGCCGCACCCTCCCGGTTCCAAAAAATCAAAAAAAGAAACGCGGCCGCAAAGCGAACTTTGCGGCCGCGTGGCGCAGAAGGAGGGATTTGAACCCTCGCGCCGGTTTTATCCAGCCTACTCCCTTAGCAGGGGAGCCCCTTCGGCCTCTTGGGTACTTCCGCAGACAGTATGAAAATTTGGCGGAGAGAGTGGGATTCGAACCCACGGAGACTTGCGCCTCGCCGGTTTTCAAGACCGGTTCCTTCAACCGCTCGGACATCTCTCCATGACGCGGCGGGAGTGTCCG
>CAUWEK010000224.1:0-6564 GCA_963557435.1 uncultured Dysosmobacter sp. | reverse complement strand
GGTTCACAACAGAAAAGAGCAACCGGCGGATTTGACCGGCGTTGATGTGGTGGTGTACGGCCATACACACAAGTAAGTGCAACAGGAAAAAGACGCAGTACTCTGGCTCAATCCGGGCTCCTGCGGGCCCCGGCGGTTTCATCAGGAGATCACCATGATGACGGCGGAGGTGGAGGACGGCAGTATCCGAGTGGAGAAGATCGTCCTGCCCCACGAGGTGCGGTGATGGAGCTGGGACTGACCTTTCCTCTCCAGCGATATTTGAAAGTGAAACCGCCGGTTTACGGCGAAGAGACAGACCGGCGCTTTTGCTGGGATCTGCATGTTATTGATCTGCGGGGACGCAAATGCCTGCTGGCTGTCCACTGCCACAGCCGGTATGCCTTCGTGTGCTATGACGTGGCGCCCTTCCAATGGAAAGACCTCTCCGGCCTGTTCCGGGAGGGACTCATGGAGAGCCTGACCGCCGCGGGATTTACGCAAAAGCAGACGGAGGAATACCTGCATCGAGCGGGCAATATCAAAATGACCCGTACCCACGGCCGCAGGGAGGTGGCATTCCTCAACCGGGCCTGGGAGGATGTGCTGGCGCTGGATGTGTGTCTGGATGCCGATCATCAGGCCCAGCCCCTGCTGGATCACGCCGTCAACACCCGGCCGGGGCGGTGCGCGGGGATTCCAGGCCTTGGAACCGGGCTGGAGCGGATGGGAGCGTGCATCATAGGCCCACCGCATAAAATCCAGATATAAGGAATGACGATCATGTATGCTATCATTCGTGACGGAAAGGGTGGATATTATACTTCCACCGTATTTGGTTATTATTGCCCGGTCTCGACACAAAACAGCCGCAAGCGCCGCCTTGAGAGTATCCATAACCAATTTTTTGTGGTTCTCAGCGAAGATAAGAAACGATTGGTCAAAAAAGAGATATTTCCCAGGAAGAACAGGCGACTAGATCCTCTCGTTTTGATTGTAGACGAGGAGAATGAAAATTGGGTAGTGAATCAGGAAGGGCATGGTTGTGTGGACTTCCTTACAGAAGTTGACTTTGAAGCTGCGGGAGACGAACCTGTGTTGCCACCTGAATTGTTGGAGCAGTGTATCCAGATGGATTCTGCCTATTTTTATCAGGACTATCAGGATGTGAGAACGGAAAAGGACCTGCAAAATTTACTCTGCACGGCCGGAGGGTTTCATGATGCCTATATTGAAGCACTCCGGCAGGATGGCACGCAGATCTATGTGTTGTTTGACGGAATCTGGGGTTGTAGAATTGAAATGTGGTTTGAAGGCGAGGCTGCATGCTCCGTGGAGGCCAGAAGTTCTGGGAAGGATCCTATTTGGTATTCTGCCACGCTGACAGAAAAGGACGGATTTTACTACTTGGTCGATGACGACCCTGCGGATGTTGACCATCTTGATGACCAATACTGCTGGTTCAGAGCCAGGAGTCTTCGGTACCACGTGATTCCAAATCACTAGCGGCTGGTACAGAAAACGGCGGGAGGATATATTTAAATGGAAGAATGCCTGATTTGTAAAGCGCCGCTGGAGTATCTGACCGAAGATGCGGTCATGGAGTGCGCCATCTGCCATAAAAAAGAGCCCAGTAAGGCCCGCTGCGTGAACGGACACTATGTGTGCAGCGACTGCCACACCCAGGGGATGGACAGCATTTTCGGCTTGTGCCTGGCGGAGACCTCCAAGGACCCGGTGGCCATCGTCCGGCGGATGATGGACCTGCCCTTTTGCCATATGCACGGCCCGGAGCACCATGTGATGGTGGGAGCGGCTCTGCTGACCGCATATAAGAACGCCGGAGGAGAGCTGGATCTGGAGCAGGCCCTCCGGGAGATGTACAGCCGGGGCAAAGAGGTCCCCGGAGGCGCCTGCGGCTTCTGGGGCGCCTGCGGGGCGGGCATCAGCGCGGGGCAGTTTCTGGCCATTGCCACGGCGTCCACGCCGTTGGCGGTGGAGCCGTGGGGGCTGAGCAATCAGATGACCGCCCGGGCACTGGAGCAGATCGGCCGGGCAGGCGGCCCGCGGTGCTGCAAGCGGGATTCCTTCCTTTCCATCCTGGCCGCCGTGGACTTTGCCCGGGAGCATCTGGGGGTGGAGATGGAGCGGACCGTCCCCGTCTGCTCTTACAGCGGACAAAACAACCAGTGCCTCGGAAAGCGCTGCCCTTTCTCGGCGTCTAATCACCAAAAGCCCAAGGTGGCATTCCTCTGCGTGCACAACTCCTGCCGCAGCCAGATGGCGGAGGCCCTGGGAAAACAGATGGCGGGGGACGTGTTTGAGAGCTTTTCCGCCGGTACCGAACCCGCCGCCCGCATCAACCCCGACGCCGTGCGATTGATGAAACAGGTTTACGGCATCGATATGGAGCAGACCCAGCGCAGCAAGCCCTTGTCCGACCTGCCGGCGGTGGATATCGTGGTCACCATGGGCTGCAATGTCCAGTGCCCGATGCTGCCCTGCCGCCACCGGGAGGATTGGGGACTGGACGACCCCAGCGGCAGGGAAGACCGGGAATTTCTCGCCGTCATGTCCCGGATCGAGGAGAAGGTGTTGGACCTGAAGCACCGCATCCAGACCGGCCGGTTGGAAGAGCCTTGAAAGAAGGAGCCCCCGGTACTTCTGCACGTGCAGAGGCACCGGGGGCTCCTTTTTTTATTTCGGCATCTGATCCAGTTCCTGCTCGATAAGCCGGACGGCGATGGAAAAGGCCTGGATGCGGCGTTTGGCCAGGGTGATCTGTGACCGATAATGGTCGGGGGGTTCTTTTTCTTCCAAGGTACAGACGGTTTTGCGCAGCTTGTGCAGCGTGGAGTCGATCTGCCGCTTTGCTTCCAGCAGTTCTTCTTTGGAATAGGTCATGGCTTGTCTCCTGAGCGTGAAATGAGTTTGTATGGGCGGATGCAGGCCAGGTAAAGGGGGCCGGGCTGGCTGTACCGGGCCTCCGGAAAGATCTTTTCCGGACGGCTTACCGTGCGAGGCGCTCCCGCCTTATTTTTTCAGTATAGCACACCAGGGGGGGGAAATGTCAGGAAACCGGGCGAAAGTGTCTGCTTTCCCTGGTGGATTTTTCCCGGGCCGGACGGTATACTAAGACGCAGAAACCGGAAGATCAGGAGGAACATACCATGAGTTTGGGAAGCAGCTTGTACCATGCCCGGAAAAAGAGCGGTCTGACCCAGGAGGCCGTGGCGGAGAAGCTGGGAGTCAGCCGCCAGACCATCTCCAAGTGGGAGACCAATGAGACGCTGCCGGATATCCGCCAGTCCAAGGGACTGGCCATGCTCTATCACATGACGCTGGACGAGCTGATCGAATATGACTTTGACGAGCAGCAGGCCCAGCAGATGATCGACAGCGTCAGCGACGAGGCCCAGGCCCGGATCGACTGGAACAAGGTGTGGAGCAAAAAATATCCGGTGCTGGCGACATACCATCAAAAGGTGCGCATCGGCGACTACGCGCCCACGCTGCAGGAGATGCTCACCCAGCTGCAGGTGGACTACGGCTATAATCATACGGACGCCCTGCTGGTGCTCAAGGATATCCTGGCCCGGGTGTGGAAGGGGCAGGTTTAAAACCGCAGCCGGCGGCAAAAAGCTTCCCCGATCCTGCATCTGCATGCGCAGGACCGGGGAAGTTTGCGTTCCGGATAGGCTGCCATGGCCCGCCGGATCATGTCCGTAAAATCTTCGCCATGGCTTTGCCCTTGGCCAGCTCGTCCACCAGCTTGTCCAGGTATCGGATCTCCCGCATCAGCGGATCTTCGATCTCCTCCACCCGGACGCCGCATACTTTGCCGGTGATCCGTGTCCGGTTGGGATTCATGGCGGGAGCGTTTCGGAAAAAGTCGCCGTAGCTGGTTTCTGACTGTTCCAGGCGGGCCAGGTCCTCCGGTGTGTATCCGGTGAGCCAGGCAGTTACCTGGTCCACCTCCTGCCGGGTGCGGCCTTTTTTCTCAGCCTTGCTCACCAGCAGGGGATAGAGCTTTGCAAAGGGCATTTGCGTTACATCGGTACGGGACATTGTATCGACCTCCCGGAAGGTTGTCATCAGCGGTGCCGTGTACTGCTGCTTATGATCGTATCATAGCAGGATCGGCCCCTTCTGACAACCAGAGGGGCCGCATGCGATGGTAAAATTTTTGCTGTTTTATGCGGCCGGACAGGAGACGGCTGTGCCCTGCGGGAAGACCGGAATGGGGCACAGCCGTTTTTTCGTTATACCTGTTCATTGGCCTTCCGCCAGGAATTCCTCTGCCATGTGGACCGCCATGGCACCGTCGGCCACCGCCGTCACCACCTGACGCAAAGGCTTCGTCCGCACATCGCCTACGGCATAGACGCCGGGAAGGCTGGTTTTGGTGGTCTCATCGGCGATGATGTAACCGCTGGGGTCCAGCTCCAGCTGGCCCTGCACCAGCTCGGTGGCGGGCTTTCGGCCTACGCTGATGAACAGGCCGTCGCAGGGAATAGTGGTCTCTTCGCCGGTGTTCACGTCTTTGATCTTTACGCCGGTCAGCTTTTCTTCGTGGAGCAGCTCTGCAACGGTGCTGTTCCAGCGGAACTCGATGTTCTTTGCCTGCATCAGCGGCGCGTGATAGACCTTGGTGGCCCGCAGGGTATCCCGGCGGTGGACCAAAATCACCTTTTCGGCCACGCGGCTGAGGAGCATGGCATCCGCTGCGGCGGAGTTGCCGCCGCCCACGACCACCACAGTTTTACCTTTGTAGCGCATGCCGTCGCAGGCGGCGCAGTAGGCCACGCCGCGGCCGGTGAGGGCGGTCTCACCCGGGAGCCCCAGCTCTCTTGGGTTGGCGCCGGTGGCCAGCACCACGGTCCTGGCATGGAGGGTGCCCTCACTGGTTTCCAGCACCTTGGGGGAGGCGGCAAGATCCATGCGTCCCACCTGCGCGTATTCGCTCCCGGCGCCGAAGCGCTCTGCCTGCTGCTGCATTTTCTCCGCCAGGGTGAAGCCGTCGATCCCATCCTCAAAGCCCGGGTAGTTGTCGATCTGCTCCGTCAGAGCCATCTGCCCGCCGGCGGAGAGCTTTTCCAGCACCAGGGTGCTCAGCCCTGCACGGGCGGCGTAGAGGGCCGCCGTATAGCCGCCGGGACCGCCGCCCACGATGATCATATCATAGACATGGTTTTCACGCATGGATCTTCCCTCCTTACTTTGCCAGGGCCTCCTGGATGAATTGGTCGATGGCCGCCTTGGACCCGGGGTTCACCACAGAGGCCACGGCCTTTCCGTTCTTGTACAGGATCAGCGTGGGGATCACCTCCACCTGCGCCTCCTGGGCCAGCTGGGCCTCCTCATCGATGTTGACTTTGGCCGCCACCAGACGGTCGCCGTATTCCTCGGCAATTTTTTCGAACGCGGGCCCGATCCGGCGGCAGTAGCCGCACCAGGGAGCCCAGAAATCCACCAAAACGGGCTTGTCCCCGTGCACCATCTGCTGAAGTTGTTCCTGATTCATATTGATAGCTGCCATATTGGTCAGCTCCTTTCTTTTGTTTGGCCTTAGTATATCCCAAAGTCCGGCCCGGTTCTGTGACAACATCACAAAACACCGGCCAACCGCTCTCCTGCTGCAAAAGAGCGGTTGGCCGGCGCGATTGACAGCAGACGTCCTGTCCCTTATACTGAGGGCACCGTAAGGAGGGATGCGCGATGCACTTTCAGGACTATTTTCCCATTTGGGATAAACTCGATACCGATCAGCAAAGCCGGCTCCTGGACGCGCTGCGTTTTCAGACTGTGAAACGGGGCACGATCCTTCACAACGGGAATATGGATTGTACCGGGCTCCTCTTGGTAAAAACGGGGCAGCTCCGGGCCTATATCCTCTCTGACGAGGGGCGGGAGATCACCATCTACCGCCTGTTCGACCGGGATATGTGTCTGTTTTCCGCGTCCTGCATCATGCGCTCCATTCAGTTTGAGGTCATCATCCAGGCGGAAAAGGATACGGAGCTCTGGGTCATCCCGCCGGAGGTCTACCAGCGCCTGATGGAGGAATCCGCGGCTGTGGCCAACTATACCAGTGAGCTGATGGCCAGCCGGTTCTCCGAGGTCATGTGGCTGATGGAGCAGGTCATGTGGAAGAGTATGGACAAGCGGGTGGCTGCTTTTTTGCTGGAGGAGGCTTCCATCGAGGGGACGGAGGCGCTGAAGATCACCCACGAAGCCATTGCAAACCACCTGGGCTCCCATCGGGAGGTGATCACCCGGATGCTGCGCTATTTTCAAAGCGAGGGCATGGTGAAGCTGTCCCGGGGCATGGTGACGATCCTGGATGCAGCCAGGCTGGAGGCGCTGCGGGATTAGGGCGTGCCCTGCGTGCAGTCCGCACAGCTTCCCTTGCTTTTGGCCTTGCAGATCAGCTGCGTCATGGTGCCCATGGGGCAGTAGACGCACCAGCTGCGGGGCTTGAACAGCACCATGGTCACAAGCCCCAGCACGGTGGAGGTGAGCATGACGCTGTAAAAGCCGAAGGCGAACTGGGCAACGCCGGGATGGAACGCGGTGCCGTGGTAG
>CAUWEK010000223.1:0-6601 GCA_963557435.1 uncultured Dysosmobacter sp. | reverse complement strand
GCACCTTTTCCCAAGTCACACGGTCAATGATGGGCTCATGGACATTGAGGAAGATCGCCCGGTTTTCCTCCGGGTTTTCAATCCGGCGCTTCATTTTGTAGGACTTGGAGTAGGTTTTGAAGTTGATCACATCGCCGCAGTATTCCTGCAAGGTGAGAATCTTTTTGACGGTGGTGTGGTTCCACTTGGTAGGCTCCAGCGTGCTTTTGGAACCGCCCTTGCTGATCCCCTTACTGGTTCGATAGGCCGAGGGGTTCAGCGCCCCCATTGTCCCCAGCGCAGTGGCAATCTGCAAGGGGCCGTTGCCCTCCAAGGCCAGACGGTAGATACGGCGTACCACCTCGGCGGCCTCCGGGTCAATCACCCAAAACCGGGGATCGTCCGGGTTCTTTATGTAGCCATAGGGCGGCGGAGAAAGCGGAATCCCGGCGTTGCCTTTCATCTTATTGACGATCCGGCGTTTCTTAGAGATGTCCTTGGCGTAGTATTCATTCATAATGTTCTTGAACGGGGTGAAATCGTCCTCGCCCTCGTCGCTGTCCACGCCATCGGAAACGGCTACCAGCCGCACATCATGGAGCGGGAAAAACTCCTCGGTGAGCTTGCCCACCTCAATATAGTTCCGGCCCAGCCGGGAGAGGTCTTTCACGAACACCGCCGAGATGTATCCGGCCTCGATTGCGGAGATTATTTTCTGAAAGCCGGGGCGCTTCATGGTGGTTCCGGTGATGCCGTCATCCACGAAAAAGATGGTGTCAGTATAGCCTTTTTCCTTGGAAGCCTTTTGGAGAATTTTCTTTTGGTTCTGGATGCTGTTGGACTCGCTGTCCATGTTATCGTCACGGCTCAGGCGGCAGTAGAGGGCGGCTGTGCCGTGAGTGGTTTTATTGTCCGACCGTTTCAAAATGTCCTCCTTTCTCGGGTGTCGGACAATCAGTATTTCCAAGTATATTGTACCTCCGCCCCAATCCTTTGTTAAGGATGTCACCGCTCTCTAAATCCGCCGGCATGAGCTTTAAGAGGATGTCCGCCATTGTACCTCCTTCCCAAATGAATAACAGACCAAGGGACGACGCCGGAGCGCCGCCCCTCGGCCCTTCCCTCATGAAAGGACTTTGGGACAAGTTGTCCCAAAGTATCCTCTCATATACCAAGGACAGAAATCAGGCTAATGCGGGGGATGGTTACCAGTTTTCTTTCAGGTAGTTTCTCATATTTGCAAGTCCTCTCAATACAGAATCGCTGACGGCATCAAGGGTGACGCCCTCCGCCTCGGCAACCTCTTTGAGCTTCTTTCCATCGAGAATACGGGACTCCACCCGTCGTCCCTGCTTCTCGGAGAGAGAATTGAGCGCATGACACAGCACTTCCAGCCGTTCCTTCCGCAACACCAATTCCTCCGGGGATGGTTCAAAGACACAGGCGGAATACTCGATCCCGTCGTCACAGTCCAAGGAGTATTGCGCCTTGTTGCGGGTCACACGGCGTCGGTAAGCGGCCTCGTACCGCTTGTTGGCTCTCAGTTCTTCCGCTACTTCATCGGAAACTTCCATGTATTCATCCTGGGTGTACCAAGGGTAAAAGTCTTTGAGATTGATGGTAGTCATTTTATGTACCTCCGTTCAGATTTTTGTGAATGGGCGATCTGAACGAAGCTGGTGGGGATCGGCAGCGGGGACTTACTTTGGGACAAGTTGTCCCAAAGTAGAGAAAATGAAATGCGCCTGCGTGGCAAGGCGACACGCAAGCGCATGAAACGACAAATTCATTTAGGTACTGCCATGTTTCGCATCCGCTGCCGGACTGTCCCCATAGTGCGGACGGGCTTTTTTTGACAGTTTAGGCGGATGGAAAATGAAAAAGGACACGGCGATACCTCCCGGATACCGCCGTGTCCTGCCTTAGAGCATAGTAAATGATCTGCCCACGGCGGTTTTTTTCTTTTCTGCCGCCGGGCAGATAATAAAGCGATATAAACATGAAAAAGCCGACAACATCAGGACTTGCTCCTGTGTTATCGGCTCTGCGTCAAAGCGTCTGGCTCTTTGATAACCAATACCGTTTGCTGTTTTACATTGATCAATGACTCTTTCTTGCACTTGGGACAGTACAGAGGAAAGTGTATCAGTTCGGTATCTGACCGTATTTGTAGGCGTGTTTTGCTGCCGCACGCCGGGCATAAAATCCAATCTCGTTTTTCCGTGTTGCTCACCCCATTCAACGGCCCCGATGTTTGGCCCGCTTTTTCTGCTGGCGCAATTCATATTGCCGTTCTTTTTCCTCTTCCCGCTGTTCACGGCTTATGGTTTTACGCTCCAATTTGTTTTGTTCATGCTGCAATTTCAATGCCTGCTGTGCCTTTGTCCCAATCCCAGGCTCCTGCAACTTACTGTGGATCTCCCGCTGCATCCGTTTAGGATTTATCTTCCGCTCCTCAACTCGTTCAGCTTTGATGGGTGGGCTGAATTTCAGCTTGCTCCAATTTTTGAGTAGGAAATCCCATACCTCATAGTCCTTTGGCTCCGCTCCAAAAGTAATTTTGCAAACCTCATACCGATCACCATCAATACGCTCGTAGACCCCGACCCAAAATGGATTTTCAAAGAATACCGTTAAGGTACTTCGTGCCATTACAAGGCGTTCTCCTCTTCGGAAAACTGGGCCGAAAAGGAATCCAACCATTCTAACAGCGCTCGATATAAAAGACGCTGCTGGTCAAAAATCGTCCGGCCCACCAAGGGAATGTCTGCGTATTGCTGCACATATTCCTCATTCTTTTCCGCAGAGGCAAGAATACTTTTCCGCAGCTTGCTGACAAGGGCTTGGGCATGGGGCTGATCCATTTTGTTGAGGTTCGTAATCACCACATTGAAGTCAAAGGTAAGCGGCACATTCTGTTTAGCGATAGTGTCCATCAGCGTTTCAAAGTAGGCTCTTCCGGCATCGGTGACCGAGTAAATTGCCTTTTCAGCAAACCGCTCTCCCTTTACTACATCGCTCGTAAGATAGCCTTTTTCTTTCAGTTGGAGCACTTTCTTGTAGACAGATGGGATGCTGATTTTTGTCCAGCGGGAGAAATTGTGGTACTCAATATCTTTTTGAATGTCATAGGCACTTTGGGGCTTTTCCAGCACAATCCCCAGAATCACTAAATCAATGGACGACATACATATCATCCCCCTTTGCTATAAAGTATAATACTATAAATTATAGTAAAAGTCAACGAAGAAAAGGCGGACAAGTCCCGTCAAATCCATAGGGGTTATACGGGAGTACACTAACGGCAAGCAGGGCAAGTGTGGCCACACTTGCTATTTTTGCAGCCCAAGGAGGCCGCAAAAACGCTTGTTGGGGATCCTCCCCAAACCCGACGCACAACGCACTGTCTGCAGCCCAAGGGCCTTAACTTTGGGACAACTTGTCCCAAAGAGAAATGCTGGTGGATGGGCTTAATCGTCCCGAGTTCGTCAGATGTGGAAAGTGTTTCGTCCAAAATAAGCAAGTAAGGAAATTGCATTAGCCTCTCTAAAACTATGCCCGCAGGCCCTTGCAGATAAGGTGTTTTTACAGCTTAGTTTTCCACGCAGCGCCTCCGCTGCTCTGGAACAAAATGTTAGCAGTATTTGAGATAATCAAGAATGGATAAGGAAATCATATTGCTCCTGTCAAGGCTGTGGTCGGAACCCCTTGCAAACCGGGCGTCGTTTAGGGCCAAATGCTAACATAGCAGTTCTGCTCTTTGAAGTACCTCCAGTAGCAGAAAACACAGGGAATCCCCCTCCAATAAGAACACCTCGCACAAGGCGATCCTTCCGGAGCCTTCTGTGGGGTGAGCTTCTCATAACGAGGGACTTCTTCCATTATGCGCTCATAGGGGCTGTTCTGAACAATATGCGGTGACGGGGGATATATCGCCCGAGCCGCTCAAGGAAATTATAGTTTGGGACAATTTGTTTCAAAGTAAATTAAGCACTCCATTGTTAACGATAATTGGTCAACTTGTAAAACAGAGAGAATAGAGATTGTATTTTATGGAGAGCTCCATAAAAACCTCGAGTATTTTGGAGAAGTGTAAAAAGGGTTGGGTTTTAAACAGAATTAAAATATAATTATAGCAGGAAGAAAAGGTTGTTTATTAAGATTTTAAGGAATATCCTGATAGTGAAAGGAAGAAAAAATATGGCAGAGTATCTTGGGCCGGGAGTTTCTGTTGAAAAATTTGATTCAAGCGTCAAAGCCATGGAGGGGGTAGGCACCAGCACGGTAGGTTTTGTGGGTCTGGCGGAGAAGGGGCCTGTCCTGGGCCGGCCGGTGCTCCTGACCAGCATGGAAGAATATCAGAGGCGGTTTGGCGGGTATCTGTCGGAACTGGAATATGGCGCCTATCGGTTCCTGCCCAATGCTGTGGAGCAGTTTTTCACCAATGGCGGCAGTGCATGCTATGTAATGCGGGTGGCCCCGGAGGATGCGGTCGAAGCCCAAAGCGCCCCGGGTCCCATCCAAGTGACGGCCCGGGGCCCCGGCGCCTGGGCCAACACCATGCAGGTGATTTTGTCCCAGTGTGTGCGGGCCTGTACCCAGGTTTTGGCCGTTCAGGAGAACAGCCGATATCAGCTGAAAAACGCTGCTGGGTTTCGGGTAGGGGATGTGATTGCCTACCGGAACGGAGAAACGGTCGGCTATCATAAAATCACCACTCTCACCGGCAGCCTGATTACCACTGAACCGGAGCTACCGGAGGAAGCCCTGGATACGGACCTGGTTCCGCAGCGGACCTTGGAAGCCTGCGGATTGGACCTGGTGATCCGTGGAGGAGGTCAGGAGGAAAAATTCTCCGGGTGCAGCCTTAACCCTCTGGCACCCGATTACCTTCCCACTATGGGTGAGAAATCCACCCTGGCTGCCCTGACTCTGAAACTGGAGGAAAAAACCGGCAATCTTCTGGCCCTTCTGGGGGGGACAGGGGAAATCAGTGAACTGACCATCACCCTCACCGGAGGCACTAACGGTAGCTTGGAGGGAATCAATGCCGGGATTTTCAACGGAACCGATGGAGGATCCGGAAAGCGTACCGGCATTGAGGCGTTCCGGGAAATCAGCGACGTATCCATTATGGCGGTACCCGGAGTGACTGACGCCAATGTTCAGGCTAAGCTCATTGCCCACTGCGAGAATCTGGGCAGCCGTTTTGCCGTACTGGACACACCTTTGCACTGCACAGCGGTGGATGCCTTGAACGCCCACAGAAGTGCCTACGACACATCCTATGCGGCCTTGTATGCCCCCTGGGTGCAGGTGTACGATCCCCTTCTCAAACAGCCTACCTTCCTGCCGCCCTCCGGCTCGGTGTGCGGTATCTATGCCCGGGTGGATATAGAGCGAGGGGTCCATAAGGCTCCTGCCAATGAGATCGTCAAGGGATGTACCGGTTTGGCAGTTCAGTACAACGAGGCAGAGCAGGGAAAGCTGAACCCCAACGGGGTCAACCTGATTCGAGCCATTCCAGGTCAGGGGATTCGGGTATGGGGAGCCCGCACCTGTTCCAGCGAAGGAAACTGGAAATACGTGAATATGCGGCGGCTCTTTATTTTCCTGGAGGAATCCATTCGAGCCAATACCGGCTGGGTGGTCTTTGAACCCAACGACGAGTCCCTCTGGAGCCGGGTAAAGGGGACCATCTCTCTTTTCCTGGAGACCCAGCGGCGGAACGGAGCCCTTATGGGGGCCACCCCGGAGGAAGCCTACTATGTAAATGTGGGTACCGGGACTATGACTCAGGACGACATTCTTAATGGGCGACTGATCTGCGAGATAGGCGTGGCGCCTGTCCGGCCTGCAGAGTTCGTCACCTTCCGCATTACCCAGATCACCCAGAACGCAAACTAATCTAAGGAAAGGAGATTCCGCCCATGGCAGACATTATTTATCCCTACAAAAAATATAACTACAAAGTCCTCGCCGACTAGAAGGAGGAGGCCGGGTTCAGCGAAGTGTCCGCTCCGGACATCGCCTCTGATCCGGTGGAATACCAGGAGGGCAATATGGCGGGAAAGAGCCCCGGCAAACAGCCTGGGATTCTGAAATATTCCAATGTTACCCTCAAGCGGGGGACCATGGAATCCCAGGTATTTGTAAGCTGGATGAAGGAGATCTAGAACGGCAATGCCCCAGGAAAATGGTGGCGATCACTCTGATGGACGATGAGATTAAGGAGGTGGCCTCCTGGCAGCTGGAAAAGGCATGGCCCACCAAATATGCAGCCCCCGATTTCAATGCTACTAGCAACGAGGTGGCGATTGAAAGCCTGAAACTAGTCTGTGAAGGAATCAGCCGGATCAAGTAGTAAAGAGGAATCATTGACGGTGAAAAATCTCTAAATGTCAGGAGCGGTAGCAAGAAGATTTTCCTTCAGTGAACGCTGTCCAGTGTCACCCAAGATACGGGTTATCTGTCCTCGCTGTGGCGAAAATTTACCGATTTCATGAATTTTCTTAAGACCAATAGAAGGAGAGATTGTAGAATGAAACCATTGACAGCATATCAGTTTCACGTGCGGGTGGGGGAAAAGGAATTTGGCTTTTCCCGGGTATCTGGTCTTCAA
>CAUWEK010000222.1:0-6803 GCA_963557435.1 uncultured Dysosmobacter sp. | reverse complement strand
GGCCAGGGCCGACGCACTCATGACGGCGATGGCCGCGTCGCTGTTCCAGCGGGGGTGGCTGGCCATGCGCAGCAGGAAGAAGGCCGCCAGGATCACCACCGGGATGGAGAAGTACAGGGGCGTCACCCCCAGGGCCACGGCGATGGCCAGGGCGCCGAAGGACACATGGCTGAGGCCGTCGCCGATCATGGAGTAGCGCTTGAGCACCAGGGAAACGCCCAGCAGCGCCGCGCACAGGCTCACCAGCACGCCGGCGATGAGGGCCCGCTGCATGAACGGATAGGAGAAGATCAGGCTCAAAGACATCATTCCACCTCCCGGAACCGCCGCCCCTGGGGGGAGGCCAGATACTCCGCCACCGTACCGGAGAACACGCTGCTGCGGCCGATGTGCAGCACGGTGCGGGCGCTTTTGAGAGCCGCTTTCAGGTCGTGGGTCACCATGACCACGGCCATATGCTCTTTTTCGTTGAGATAGGCCAGGGTTTTGTAAAGGTCCTGGGCCGCCGCCGGGTCCAGGCCGGTGATGGGCTCATCCAGAATGAGCAGGGAGCTGGCGGCGCACAGCGCCCGGGCCAGGAGCACCCGCTGCTGCTGACCGCCGGACAGGTCCCGGTAGCACTGGTCCTTCAGCTCTAAAACGCCCAGCTTGCCCATGTTCATGAGGGCCTGGGACTTCTGTGCGGCGGAATAGAAAAAGCGGTTTTTCTTCTGGTTGAGGCAGCCGGAGAGCACCACCTCATACACAGTGGCGGGAAAGTCCCGCTGGGCACGGGTCTGCTGGGGCAGATACCCGATGGCGCCCCGCTGGAGCTCCGGCGAGCGCAGGATCTGCCCGGACTGGGGCGGCAGCAGGCCCAGAAGGCCCCGCAGCAGCGTGGACTTGCCGGAGCCGTTGTCGCCCACGATGCAAAGGTAGTCCCCGGCACGGATGGTCAGGTCCAGATGGGTCAGCACGCTCTGGCCCTCATAGCCCAGCGACACGTCCCGGCAGACGATGAGTTCATTTTGTTCCATGGGCTTCCTCCTCGGCGCAGTTTTCGCAAAGCCCCGTGAACACCGTGCCCCGGGGGTCGATGCGGAAGTGATGCTCCCGCTCCAGGTGGTCGTACAGGGACTGAAGGTGGGTGCAGTCCACATGGCGGACCCGGCCGCAGCGGCTGCACTTGAGCAGCACGCAGTCCCGGTGGCCGCCGGCGTGGCCGCACAGGTGGAAAAAGGCGCCCTCCGCCGTGTTGATCTTGTGCACCTGCCCGGTGAGCGTGAGCTTTTCCAGCTGGCGGTAAATGGTGGCAAGGCCTACGGGACAGCCTTCCTGGCGCAGGGCCTGGGCAAGGTCCGCCGCCGTCAGGGGCTCTCCCTGCCGCTGCTCCAGGCAGCGCAGCACCGCCTGCTGCTGTTTGGTGGTATAGGACATACAGTGCCTCCAATATGAAAACGAAAATCATTTTCACATTATAAACGGGCCGTGAAAAAAGTCAAGAGCAGTTGCAAAATTCCGGGAAATGGGGTATGGTAGGCTTATCATAACGCGCCGCATGGCACGGCGTGGGAGTAGGAGAATCAATATGAAAGTTTCACTGGTCATCATGGCCGCGGGCCTGGGTTCCCGCTACGGCGGCAGCAAGCAGGTGGACGGCATCGGCCCCCACCATGAGATCTTGATGGAATACTCGATTTACGACGCCATCCGGGCGGGCTTCAACAAGATCGTGTTCATCATCAAGCCGGAGATGGAGGAGATGATGCACCGGCTGTGCGGAGACTATCTGGCAGGCAAGACCGCCCGGGACGGCAGCCCCGTGGAGGTGGCGTACGCCTTCCAGGATTTTTCCTCCGTGCCGGACTTTTATCACATTCCCCCGGAGCGCACCAAGCCCTTCGGCACTGTCCACGCCCTGCTGTGCGCGGCGGATGTGGTGCACGAGCCCTGCTGTGTCATCAACGCCGACGACTATTATGGCATTGACGCCTACCGCACCATTTATGAAGAGCTCATCCGTCTGCCTGAGACGGGCAAGGCCACCATGGTGGGCTATCTTCTGAAGAACACCGCCAGCCTTCACGGCACGGTCTCCCGGGGCGTGTGCACCGTCAAGGACGGCAAGCTCCAGTCCGTGCGGGAGGCGCTGAAGGTGCAGCTCTATCCGGACGGCACGCTGCGGGACCTGGCCCGGGATGAGCCTCTGGCACCGGACACGGTGGTGTCCATGAACTTCTGGGGCTTTATGCCCAGCATCTTCCCCGCCCTCCGGGAATACTTTGAAAACTTCCTGCGCAACGAGGCGGGGGAGGACATCAAGGCCGAGTGCCTGCTGCCGGTGATGGTGGATCAGCAGATGAAGGCGGGAAAGCTGGAGGTCTCCGTGCTCCACTCCGCCGACAAGTGGTTCGGCATGACCTATCAGCAGGACCGCGCCGTGGTGGCCGAGGAGCTGCAAAAGCTCCACCAGCGGGGGGACTATCCCGAGAGCCTGCGGGGATAAAGCATATGCCTTCCGGTATCCATTCATGAAAAGAGCGCTCCCGGCGTTTGCCGGGGGCGTTTTTTGTCCCGGCGGTGGTTGTTAAAAATTGATACCGAATTTTCAATCTTTTGTTTCGACTTTTTTCGTCCCAAACCGTCTAATTAGTATAGAAGGGAAGCTCGCGGGAAGGGGCGGTTATTATGAAAAGAGCGAAGAGAGAAGCACGGCGCCGGTGGGGCCTTGGTAAAGCGTTGGGGCTGATGGCGCTGGTGGGCGTGCTGGCGGTGGCGTTTTCGGGAAAGCTGCCGGCGGCGGCACTGCCGGAGCAGGCAGCGGGGGACGACGGCGTGTTCGGCCAGCCTGTCCGGGTGCTGCACCGGCCCGCCCGGTCGTCCGCGCAGACCGATGAAGCGGAGCCGGAGGAGACGACGCCGCAGACATCGCCCGCCCAGACGCCCCGCATGCCGGAGCTGCCGGTGGAGGAGGATACCCAGGAGGAGGAGACCGACGGCGTGGCGGTGCCACAGAGCGATCCCGTGGGGATGGAGTATTTCTCCGACGCGGTCTTTCTGGGCGATTCCCGGACGGAGGGATTGTATCTTTACGGCAACATGACGGAAGGGGAGTTCCTTTACGCCGTGGGCGCCACGGTGGAGTCCGTGTTCACCAAACCCACCCAGACTACGGAAGCAGGGAAGGTGCCCATGCTGGACGCCCTGGCGGACATGGAGTGCGGCAAGGTGTACATCATGCTGGGCGTCAATGAGCTGGGCTGGCCCCGGACGGAGACCTTCCGTGACCAGTACGGCAAGCTCATCGACCGGGTCCGTGAGGATCATCCCGACGCCCAGGTGGTCATCCAGTCCATCCTGCCGGTCAGCGCCGAGCAGGACGCCAAGGGCACCTATGTCAACAACAGCCGCATCCAGGAGTTCAACGACGTGCTCCGGGAGCTGGCGGAGGAGAAGGACTGCCCCTATCTGGACGTGGCGGAGGCGGTGACAGGGGAGGACGGATGCCTGCTCCCAGAGCTCACCTCTGACGGCGTGCATCTGAACACTAAGGGCTGTGCCGTCTGGCGGGACTATCTGATGAGTCATCCGGTTACAAAGACCCTCTGAACAAAGAGGGTCTTTGTTTTTACTTTTTTTACAGTTTTATTTTGAGGCGTTCATGCACAATTGCCGAAAAATGAGGGAGCATAGACAATTACTTGACAAGTTGGCTGAAAAACGTTATAAATACAGTGTACGAAAGGTACAATCCCCCCGCCAGTGGGGGGTATGTATTTCCTCAGTTTTTGGAATAAGATTCCGTATAGCGGAATTTCTGGAAACGAGGCGTATCAGGGAGAAACGAGAAAAACGAGGAGGAAAAAGCCCATGATCATGCGATTCCTGAAAAAGATCCCCGCAGGTATGATGGTCGTGCCCATGCTGCTGGGTGCCATCATCAATACCTTCATTCCTGAGGTGACCAACATCGGTTCCTTCACCACCGCCATCTTCACCAGCGCCGGCGCCAACACCGCCATCGGTATCCAGCTGTTCTGCCTGGGCACCACGCTGCAGTTCCGCCAGATGGGCGGCGTCATCAAGCGCGGCGGCGTGCTGCTGATCTCCAAGTTCGTCATCGGTGCCGCCATCGGCATCGGCGTCGGCAAGATCTTCGGCGCCGAGGGTCTGCTGGGCCTGAGCGCTCTGGCCATCATCTCCGCCGTCACCAACTCCAACGGCTCCGTGTACCTGGCTCTGATGAACAGCTACGGCGACACCGTCGACCAGGCGGCCATGCCTCTGCTGGCCATCAACGACGGCCCCATGCTGACCATGATCGCCATGGGCATCGGCGGTCTGGCCGACATCCCCTTCATGTCCCTGGTGGCTGCCATCGGCCCCATCCTGGTGGGCATGATCCTGGGCAACCTGGATAAGGACCTGTCCGACTTCCTGGCTCCCGCCGGCAGCATCCTGCTTCCCTTCGTGGGCTTCTGCCTGGGTTCCGGCATGAACCTGACCAACATCGCCAAGGGCGGTGCGCAGGGCATCCTGCTGGGCCTGATCACCTGCTTCATCGGCGGCGCCTTCATCGTGCTGTGCGACAGATTCATCAGCCGTCGTCCCGGCTATGCCGGCTGGGCTGTTGCCACCACCGCCGGCAACGCCGTGGCCGTGCCCGCCGTTATCGCGGAGACCGACCCCTCTTGGGCTGCTTATGCTGACATCGCCACTTCTCAGGTTGCCGCTTCCGCTATCCTGACCGCCATCCTGGTGCCCATCATCACTTCCTGGTGGGCCAAGAAGTTTGGCTGCCCCCAGTTCCCCAAGGACGAGGCCCAAAAAGAGCTGTTTGCCAAACAGGCTTAATCATTCCTAAGTTAATCTGAGGATCGAAAGGAGATAACCACTATGCTGAATGCCATGATCGTTGAGCCCAAGGACAACGTCATCGTTGCCATCGAGCCCATCAAGAAGGGCGAAACCGTTACTTATATGTGCGAAGGCGCGGAGAAGACTCTGACCGCGCTGGAGGACATCACCATCTATCACAAGCTGGCTGCCTGTGACATCGCCAAGGGCGAGCCCATCAGCAAGTATGGTGAGCACATCGGCCTGGCTGCCCGCGACATCAAGAAGGGCGAGCATGTCCACTGCCACAACCTGGAAGAGCACCGGGAAAACCTGGATGCCAAGGGCTGAGAAAAGGAGGATTCGAGTATGAATTTCTACGGTTACAAGCGTCCTGACGGCCGCGTCGGCGTCCGCAACAAGGTTTTGATCCTGCCCGCCAGCGTCTGCGCCTCCGATACCACCCGCATCATTGCCCAGCAGGTGGTCGGCTCCGTCACCTTCAACAACCAGCTGGGCTGCTCCCAGGTGGCTTCCGACCAGCAGTACACCATGGACGTCATGGCCGGCTACGCCGCCAACCCCAACGTCTACGGCACCGTGGTGGTGTCCCTGGGCTGCGAGAACTGCCAGATGGATCTGGTGGTGGAGGCCATCAAGGAGCGCACCAACAAGCCCCTCAAGCAGGTCATCATCCAGGAGGCCGGCGGAACCCTGAAGGCCATCGACATGGCTGTCCGCTATGCCAAGGAGATGGTGGAAGAGGCTTCCATGCTCCAGAAGGAAGAGTTCCCCATGTCTGAGCTGATCATCGGCACCGAGTGCGGCGGCTCCGACCCCACCAGCGGCCTGGCTGCCAACCCCCTGATCGGCCAGCTCAGCGACCTGATCGTCAAGGAGGGCGGCACCTCCATCCTGTCCGAGACCACCGAGTTCATCGGCGCCGAGCACATCCTGGCCCGCCGCGCCGCCACTCCCGAGGTCCACGACCGTATCTTCGAGATCGTGCACCGCTATGAGAAGGCCCTGCAGCTGGTCGGCGAGGAAGTCCGCGAGGGCAACCCCTCTCCCGGCAACAAGGCCGGCGGCCTGACCTGCCTGGAGGAGAAGTCCCTGGGCTGCATCCACAAGGGCGGCCACAGCCCCGTCAACGCCGTGTATGACTACGCCAAGCAGGTCGAGGCCAAGCAGGGCCTGGTCATCATGGACACTCCGGGCAACGATCCTTCCTCTGTGGCCGGCATGGTGGCCGGCGGTGCCCAGATCGTGGTGTTCTCCACCGGCCGCGGCACGCCTACCGGCAACCCCCTGGCTCCCGTCATCAAGATCACCGGCAACAAGCTGACCTACGCCAACATGGTGGACAACATCGATGTGGACGCCTCTCCGCTGATCTATGGCACCAAGACCATGGAGGAGCTGGGCAACGAGCTGCTGAAGCTGACCCAGGAAGTGGCCTGCGGCAAGCAGACCAAGGCCGAGTCTCTGGGCTACACCGAGATGGCCATCGCCCGTGTGTGCAACTTCGTCTGATATCGTCTCTTTCCCCAAACCGGACCCGCGAAAGCGGGTCCGGTTTTTGCTTATTTTTGCCTTGACAAACGAGGAAAATGGGCTATACTGGAAGCAGATTTCAGTTCATTTTATTGTACATAAGATTTGGAATTTGATTCCGTATTACGGAATAACGGGTGGGACCCGTATGAAAAGAGAGGAGCATGTACGATGAACGCAGCATATCTGACCCCTGCGATCACCCTGTTCAATGAGGATGGCACCCTGGATCTGGTGAGCCAGGAGAAACTGTTCAACAACCTGATCGAAAACGGCGTGGACGGCATTTTGGTGGAGGGCAGCTCCAGCGAGTTTTTTGCCATGCCCATGGACCAGCGCCGGGAGATGGCCAAGTTCGCCATTGAGACCGTGGACCACCGGGTCAAGCTCATCATCGGCACCAGCCACATGGTGGCCGACGAGATCGTCAGCTT
>CAUWEK010000221.1:0-6826 GCA_963557435.1 uncultured Dysosmobacter sp. | reverse complement strand
GAGCCCGGCGGGCAGTGCCGGACCGTTTGCTTATTCCACTATGCGGAATCAAATTTCAAAATCATCAAATAAAAATTTACAAAATCCAAACATGATGATATAGTCTTATCATAAACACTCAAGAATCCCGTGTCAAGTATTTGCCATATTGTCCAGACAGACAATCCCGTTACGAAAGGCAGGAGATTTATGACAAAAGAGCAGGTCTCCAGTATTCTTCGCGTTCTTCAGATCCTGGAGTGCTTTATGGACTGCGGGACGGAATGGACCCTGAAGGCGCTGGTGGAACAGCTGGGGCTCCCTACCACCACGGTATTCCGCCAGGTATCCACCCTGACCGCACAGCAGTATCTCATCCAGGACCCGGTCCGCAAAAGCTATCATATCGGCCCCCGGTTCATGCTGCTGGCCAGCTCGATCCTGGAACAGTCCAGCCTGCGCCAGATCGCGCGGCCGGAGCTGGAGCGTCTGAGCTGCGCGGTGCAGGAAACCATCAACCTCAGTCTCCTGCTGGAGCACGACATCTTTTATTTGGACAAGGTGGAAACCCACCGCTCCATTGTCTGCAACACCAAGGTGGGCAGCCGGGCTCCGGCCTACGCCACCAGCAGCGGAAAGATCCTCCTGTCGGAGCAAAGCGAGGTCTACATGGACGAGTATTGCAGCTGGATGCAGCAAAATGCAAAGTCCTTTACATGCAACACCATCATAGATCCGCAGCGGCTGCGCAGCGAGACGGCGCAGGCGCGGCTGCACGGCTTTGCCGTGGACGAGGGCGAGATCGAGACGGGCCTGATCTGCATCGGTGCGCCTGTATATGACGGCAATCACCGGGCCGTGGCGGCGGTCAGCATCTCCGGCCCGGACTATCGAATGCGCAGAGACTGGGATCACATGGTCCGGGAGGTCCGGACCGCCGCAAAAAGCATCTCCAGCCTGCTGGGATATACCGTTTTATAATTAAAGGAGTTTCAAACATGGATCAAACCACATACCTGCAGTCTCTGTTCAGCCTGGAAGGAAAAACCATCCTGGTCACCGGCGCGGCAGGCGGGATCGGCACCGCCATCAGCCGGGGTCTGGCCCGGGCCGGCGGCCAGGTGGCTCTGTGCGGCCGGACGTTGGAAAAATGCCGCTCTTTGGCCCAGGAGATCCAGGCAGAAGGCGGGAAGGCCAGCGCACACCTGCTGGATGTGATGGACATGGCCACCATCCAGCCCTGCGTGGACGAAGTGGTCCGGCAGTACGGCAAAATCGATGTGCTGTTCAACATTGCGGGCATCAATAAGCGGGAGGGTCTTCTGGACGTGGAGGAATCCACCTATGACCGCATCATGGACACGAATCTGAAGGGGCTGTTTTTCGTCAGCCAGGCGGTGGCCCGGGAAATGTACAAGCACAGAAGCGGGAACATCATCAACATCGGCTCCCACAACGATGAGGGCATGCTGGGCGGCTGCTCCGTGTACGGCGCGGCCAAAAGCGGCGTGGTGGCTCTGACCCGGTCCATGGCCGTGGAGCTGGCCCAGTACGGCATCCGCTGCAACGCCATCAGCCCCGGCCACATCCTCACCGAGCTGACCCAGGTGACCTGGGACCACCCCACCCGTTCCGTCTGGCTGCGGGACCGCATCGCCATGAAGCGCCCCGGCTCCCCCGAAGAACTGGTGGGCATGGCCATCATGCTGGCCTCCGACAGCTCCTCCTATATGACCGGCCAAGCCTATCATGTAGACGGCGGCTGCCTGTGCGGCGGATCTCCCTGGGAATACGACACCAACTACTAAGGGCGGCCTGCCGGCCCCCTTATACGCGCCGGAGCAGGTTTTCCTTGCTCCGGCGTTTTTTTATTCACTCGCCCTTCTCCCCATGCCATCCGGGACAGCCGCTTCCCATGCCGGCTTTTTTTCCGTCCCACCGCTTTTATCCGCCAGTAGCGCACACCTTTCTCCCCATTGTGGTCAGATGTCTTGACATCCGTTGTCACATCATGTAGAATATGGCATTATGTGTAGGAGGAGAAATTGTAAGCTATGAGTTATATTATTGCCATCAGTGTATATTTAATCCTATTGATGGTCTACGGTCTGGTCCTCGCCAAAAAGAAGGTCAAGACCGCGGACGACATGGTCACCGGCGGACACCGCATTCCCTTCATCATCCTGGTGGGCAGCCTGCTTGCCACCTGGTGCGGCGGCGGCGGTATCACCGGTTCCGCCGGCGTTGTCTACTCCGGCGGCCCCTGGGTGGGCGCCATCACCTTTGCCGCCCCGCCCATCGGCATCATCCTGCTGTACTTCATCGCCGGCAAGGTCCGCAAGTCCAACAAGGTCACGGTCCCGGAGATCATGGAGGCCCGCTACGGCAAGGCCGCCAGCATCATCTCCGCTCTGTGCGTCATGCTGGCCTATGTGGGCGTGCTGGCCACCCAGCTCAAGGCCGCGGCGGACATCATGGTCCTGCTGTGCGCCTCCAGCGGCATCGAGCTGTCCCACGGTCTGGCCCTGACCATCTGCACCGTCATCATCGCGGTCATCACCGTGGGCGGCGGATTGGTGTCCGTGGCCTACTCCGACGCCGTCAGCGCCCTCATCATGATCGGCGGCTTCTTCCTGGCCATCCCCTTCCTGATGCATGTGGCCTCCTCTCAGGGTGCTGTGCTGCCTCCGGAAAAGACCACCCTCACCGGCGGCATGACCGGCGTGGAGCTGCTGGGCTACTTCCTGCCCTCTCTGGCATTGATGCTGGGTGACCAGAACATGCTCCAGCGCTTTGCCTCCGCCAAGAACAGCGACGAGGCCAAAAAGTCCAACATCGGCATGTTCATCGGCGAGATCCTGGTCATCATCAGCATCATCGCCGTGGTGACCCAGGCCGCCAAGCTCTATCCCACTCTGGAGACTCCGTCCAACGTCATCTTCCAGGTGTCCGTGGACTACCTGCCCCTGGCCTTCGGCGCGCTGGTCATGTGCGCGTGCATGGCGTTCATCGTCACCACCGCGGACAGCTATCTGCTCTCCTCGGCCACCAACCTCACCAACGACATCTATGTCAAGTACATCCGCAAGGATGCCACTGACCGCCAGAAGATGCTGGTGCTGCGCGTCACCATCGTGGTGTTCAGCGCCCTGGCTGTGGCTTTGACGCTGTACTTCCCCACCGTGCTGGCGCTGCAGATGACTGCCTACACCATGTATGGTGCCGCCATCACCCCCGCCATTTTGTTTGCCCTGTTCTCCAAGCGGGTGACCCCCGCCGGCGGCCTGGCCGGCATCCTGGTGGGCGGCGCGGCCACCATCGTGTGGACCATGATGGGGACCCCCGGCGGCGTGCAGTGCGCCATCGTGGCGGTGCCTGCCTCCGTCATCGCGATCCTGCTGGTCAGCGCCGTGACCCGCAGCTCCAACCCGGAGCACTCCTTGGACGCACTCTACAAGGAAGGCTGATACATCCCACGGGGCAGAAGGACTTCCTTCTGCCCCATTTTCTTTGTACATAATCAGAAAGGACGATGATTTATGGAAGATCCCCGTATCCGAAAGCTGGCCCGCTTCCTCATCCAGGGCGCGGTGGAGCTGCAAAAGGGCGAAAAGATCCTCATCGAGCTCCACGGCAGCGAGACCGGCCTCATGAAGGCCCTGGTGCAGGAGGCCTACGCCGTGGGCGGCAAGCCCTTTATCCACATTTTCGACTACGCGGTGGAGGGCGCGCTGGTCCAGGGGGCCGACGAGGCCCACATGGCCGAGATCGCCGCCTATGAGCTAGAGCGCATGAAGGACATGGACGCCTACATCGACATCCGTGCCACCACCAACATCAGCATGTGGCACAATGTCTCCGACGAGGCCCAGCGCCGCTACCGCCAGTACTACTGGGGCCCCATCCACCTCTCGGAGCGGTGCAACCACACCAAGTGGTCCGTGCTGCGCTTCCCCAACGACGCCATGGCCCAGCTGGCCGGCGTCTCCACGGAGGAATATGAGGATTTCTACTTCCGGGCATGTCTCGTGGACTACGAGAAGATGGGCCGGGCCATGGAGCACCTGGAGGCTCTCATGAACCGCACAGACCGGGTGCACATCGTCTCCCCCGGCACGGACATCTCCTTCTCCATCAAGGGCATCGGCAGCTTCGGCATGCACGGCAACCGCAATATCCCCGACGGCGAGATCTACACCGCCCCGGTGAAGGACTCCGTCAACGGCTACATCACCTACAACTGCCCCTCCCCCTATGACGGCTTTTTGTTCCGGGACGTGTACCTGGAGTTCAAGGACGGCAAGATCGTCAAGGCCACCAGCAACAACACCCCCTACATGAACGAGATCTTCGACATCGACGAGGGCGCCCGGTACATCGGCGAGTTCGCCCTGGGCGTCAACCCGGTGATCCACCATCCCATCGGGGACATTCTCTTCGACGAAAAGATCGCCGGCAGCTTCCACCTGACCCCCGGCAACAGCTATGACAACACCTCCAACGGCAACCACTCCGCCGTCCACTGGGACCTGATCCAGATCCAGACGCCGGAATACGGCGGCGGCGAGATCTGGTTCGACGACGTGCTCATCCGCAAGGACGGCGTGTTCCTGCCCCCGGAGCTCCAGTGCCTGAACCCTGAAAATCTTTTGTCTGATGAAGAGGAGGCATAATCACATGGATACAGTAGTTGACCGCCTGATCCGTTACGCCAAGGTATTCAGCGAGAGCGATTATTACGGCCAGAGCGGCACCCCCAGCAACCCGGCGGAATTCGACATGGCCAACCTTCTGGTGGACGAGCTCCACGGCCTGGGCGTGGACAACGCCTTTGTGGACGAGCACTGCTACGTCTACGCCTGGCTCCCCGCCACGCCGGGATACGAGCACCTGCCCGCCATCGGCCTCATCGCCCACATGGACACCACTCCCGACCTGACCGGAAAGGACGTCAAGCCCCAGATCATCCACTACGAGGGCGGGGACATCGTGCTCAACCGGGAGCAGAACATCGTCATGGAGGCCGCCCGGTTCCCGGAGCTTGCCAAGTTCGTGGGGCAGGATCTGGTGTGCACCGACGGCACCACTCTGCTGGGTGCCGACGACAAGGCCGGCATCGCCATCATTCTCCAGGCGGTGGAGGAGCTTCTGGCGGAGGACGCGCCCCACGGCAAGCTGTGCCTTTGCTTCACCCCTGACGAGGAGATCGGCCGGGGTGCCAGCAACTTTGACGTGGCGGGCTTCGGCGCCGACTTCGCCTACACCCTGGACGGCGGCGACATCACCGACTACGAGTACGAGACGTTCAACGCCGCCATGGCCCATGTGACCGTCAACGGCTTCAGCATCCACCCCGGCACCGCCAAGGACAAGATGAAAAACGCCCTGCTGATGGCTATGGAGTTCAACGCCCTGCTGCCCGCTCTGGAGACTCCCGGCCACACGGAGGGCTACGAGGGCTTCTTCCACCTCCAGGAGATGCACGGCAAGGTGGAAAAGGCCACCATGGTCTACATCATCCGGGACCACAGCATGGAGCGCTTCAAAGAGCGCAAGGCCATGCTGGAAAAGGCCGCCGCCCAGATGAACCTGCGCTACGGCGCGGACACCGTAGTGGCTCAGGTGGAGGACCAGTACTACAATATGTACGAGGTACTCAAGGACCGCATGGAGATCGTCCATCTGGCGGAGGAGGCCATGAAGGCCGCCGGCATCGCTCACCCCACCCACTCTCCCATCCGGGGCGGCACGGACGGGTGCATGCTCACCTACAAGGGTCTGCCCTGCCCCAACCTGCCCAGCGCCGGCCACAACGCCCACGGGCGCTTTGAGTATGCGCCGGTGGAATCCCTCAAGACCGGCGTCAAGACGGTGAAGGCCCTGGTCTGCCCCACGCTGGTGGAGCGGGTCATCGTAAAAAAGGAGGTATAACCATGCATGAACAGCGGATCCAGCGGGTCCTGGACGCCCTGAAGGCCCGGGGTCTGGAGCAGATGATCGTCTCCGACCCGGACAGCATCTGGTATCTGACCGGCTATTATGTCTATCCCTTTGAGCGGCTGTTCGCCCTGTATCTGCGCGCGGACGGCGCCCACAAGCTGTTTTTGAATCGCCTGTTCCCTGTGCCGGAGACGGCCTGTCAGCAGGTCTGGTTCTCCGATACGGACGATTACCTCTCCATTCTGGCTGACCATGTGGACGGCAGCCGCCCCATGGGCATCGACAAGGAGTGGCCCGCCCGCTTCCTGCTGCCCTTCATGGCCAAGCACCCGGACTGCCGCTGCGTGCTCTCCTCCGACTGCGTGGACAATGCCCGGGCCTGCAAGGATGAGACGGAGCGTGAGCTCATGCGCGTCTCCTCCCGCATCAACGATACGGTGATGGAGCGGGCCGCCAAGCGCCTCCATGAGGGCGTTACCGAGCGGGAGATCGCCGACTACATCGTGGCGCAGTATGCCGCCGAGGGCTGCGACACCATGGCGTTCCAGCCCATCGTCTCCTTCGGCCCCAACGCCGCCGATCCCCACCACGAGGCGGACAGCACCCGCCTTCAGCCCGGACAGTGCGTCGTCATCGACATGGGCTGCCGGAAGGACCGCTACTGCTCCGACATGACCCGCACCTATTTCTGCGGCGAGCCCTCGGAAAAGCACGCCGCCATCCATGATCTGGTCTGCCGGGCCAACGCCCTGGCCGAGTCCATGGTGCGGCCGGGCGTTGCCCTGAAGGAGCTGGATATGGCCGCCCGGTCGCTGATCGCGGAAGCGGGCTATGGGGAGTACTTCACCCACCGGCTGGGCCACTTTATCGGCCAGACGGAGCATGAGCAGGGTGATGTCAGCGCCAC
>CAUWEK010000220.1:0-7385 GCA_963557435.1 uncultured Dysosmobacter sp. | reverse complement strand
GGGGCACCCGTTACAGTGCAGGGATATGATGGTATCCCGCAGAGTGATCCTCGTTTCGAGGATAAAGAAGAGTGGTACCGCGGAAGCGTTTTCAAACCTTTCGTCTCTTCTGCCCTGACAGGCAGGAGCGACGAAAGGTTTTTTTGTTGGCTCCCTGCCCCATCAAACCAGTTTTGGGAGGAACCGAACATGAAAGAAAAACGCATCGCAAAGACCCCCTTCGTCATCGCCTTCTCCGTGGGCTCCGTGCTGTTTTCCGCCCACGCCGGCGGCGGCTTCGCCACCGGCAACCAGGCCAACACCTACTATGTGGGCCTTGGCTGGGCGGGCATCGTCTCCGCCGTGATCGCCATGCTGCTGTTGACGCTGACCATGCGCCAGGCCATGGTGATGTACAACTCCCGGGGGATGACCAGCTACAAGCAGCTTTTCGAGACCCTCTATCACCCCTTCGACAAGATCGAGTGGCTCTTTGAGGTGTTCTTCTACATCATGGTGCTCATGGCGGTGGCCGCGGCCATTTCCGGCGCCGCCTCCGCCCTCCAGGGCTACTTTGGCATGAACTACTACCTGGGCATCGTGGCCGTGGGCGCCGTGGTGCTGGTGCTGACCATCTTCGGCGCCGGCATCGTCCGGGCGGCCTCCACCTACATGGGCATCGCCATTTTGATCACCGCCATCACCATCTACACCGTGGGCATCTTCAAAAGCGACAGTTCCATCACCTCCGTGCTGGCCGCGGACTTTACGGAGCGCGGCTTTGCCGGCATCCCCCAGGCAATCGTCAACGCCTTCACCTACGCCGGCTTCCAGTGCGTGACGCTGCCCACCATGATCGCCTGCGGCACCCCGCTGAAAAACCGCAAGGGCTGCGGCAAGGCCATGTGGATCTCCTTCGCCATGAACACCGTGGCGTTGGTCCTCTCCATCTTCATGCTCCTCTCCTGGGAGAGCGTTTACACCGCCGTGGAGGGCGGCACCACCATCCCCACCCTCACCGCCTGCAACGCCATGGGCATCGGCTGGCTCACCACCGTGTACGGCATCTGCCTGCTGTTGTGCCTCATCTCCACCGGCGTGACCACCATCTTCGGCTTCGTGGCCCGGTTTGAAAAGCTCCCCATGTTCCGCGCCATCCCCTCCGCCCCCGTCCGCAGCGCCATCGTCTCCGCGTTCATCATCGTGGTGTCCATGACCATTTCCCTGGCGGGCCTTTCCAACATCATCAAGTACGGCTACGGCTACTGCGGCTACCTCGGCATCGCCGTGGTGGTGATCCCCTTCCTGACTGTGGGCGTGTATAAAAACCGCGCTTACATCCGTGCCCACGGGGAGGCCTTCCCCGAGCGGCAGGAGGAGACCGTCTCCGCCGCCAAGCCCGTCACCACCACCCGCCCCGCCGCCCAGTGCGACTGAGCAATCGTCAAAAAGGAGTACACCATCATGGAAAAGACACTGTTTCCCGGATATACCATCGGCCCGGACGCCTATGACGACATTGCCGCCGTCTGCCCCGCCTACGGAAAGACCGCTGCCGTCATCGGCGGCAAGCGGGCGCTGGCGGCCGCCGGAGACGCCATCATCCGCGCGGCGAAAGATGCCGGCATGGAGATCATCGGCCCCATCTGGTACGGCGGCGAGGCCTCCCGGGAGAATATGGACATGCTGCGGCCCCAGATCGAGAAAGCGGACATGATCTTCGCCGTGGGCGGCGGCAAAGCCATCGACACGTGCAAGGTCCTGGCCCACGAGACCAACCGCCCCTTCTTCACCTTCCCCACCATCGCCTCCACCTGTGCCTCCTGCACCAGCCTTGGCATCGTCTACCACCCGGACGGGAGCCTGCGGGAGTACTCCTTTTCCAAGATCCCGCCCAACCATATCTTCATCAACACCCAGGTCATCGCCGACGCGCCGGACATCTACCTCTGGGCCGGCATGGGCGACACCATGGCCAAGCACTATGAGTGCACCATCTCCTCCCGGGGCGACGTGCCCGCCCACTCCGACGCCATGGGCATCGCCCTGAGCTCCATGTGCGCCGTGCCCATCCTCCGCTGGGGCCGCCAGGCCCTGGAAGACTGCCGGGCCCACACCGTCACGGCGGAGCTGACCGAGGTGATCCTGGGCATCATCATCTCCACGGGATTGGTCTCCAACTTCGTCCAGGTGGACTACACCACGGGCCTGGCCCACGCCATCTACAACGGCTTTACGGTGCTGCCCTCCACGGAGAAAAACCATCACCTCCACGGCGAGGTGGTCTCCTACGGCATCCTGGTGATGCTGACGGTGGACAAGCAGTTTGAAGAGCGGGACAAGCTCTATGCCTTCAGCCGCTCCATCGGATTGCCCACCTGCCTTGCGGATATCCACGCCGCGCCGGAGGATCTGCCGGCGGTCACGGCCAAGGCGCTGGCCGGCATCGACGTGCGGGTGTTCCCCTACACCGTCACGCCGGAGATGATCGTCCAGGGCGTCATGGACATGGAGGAATATCACAAGGCCCACAGCGCACAGTAAGACGAAAAAGATCCCCGGAGCAGCTGCTCCGGGGATCTTTTTTCCATATTACTGCTCCTCCCGTGCGAACATGACCACGAAGGCCGCCGTCAGCAGTGCGCAGGAGATCCAGATGGTGCCAAAGCCCAGATAGGGCAGCAGCACGCCGCCAAGACCCGCGCCCACGCCGAACAGGGCGATGACGCCGAAGTACCGCCCGGCCTTTTTCCGGGCCTGGGGAGCGCCGCAGCTCCAGTAGGCGCAAAGGGACTCCGTGCCGCTGCGCAGGTTCCCGATGCACATGGTGCTGGCAAAGGCGTAGCCGTCCACCTTGCGGAAGGCCTGCACCTGCATGGCGCAGGCGAAGGACACCACGGAGTTTGCCAAAAGGTTCCAGGACTGCGGCAGGAAACCCACTGCCGCCAGCAGGACGATCTCCCCCAGCAGCACCAGCTGCCGCCAGTGGAACCGCTCCATCTTTTTATAGCGCAGGTGCATGAGCTCCGCCGTCAGCACTCCCAGGAAAAAGGCGCCCAGGGGCACCAGATACCGGATCGCCTGGGTCCAGGCCCCTTCAAAAAGCCGCACGCTCATGAGCACGATGTTGCCGGTCTGGGCGTTGGCGAACACCTCGCCCCGGGCAAGATAGGTGTAGGCGTCCTGCAAGCCGCCGGACAGGGACAAAAGGCTGGCGGTCAGAAAGGACTCCGACATCTGACCGTGGTGTTTTCTCGAGGATAGGAAGCTTCTTCGCTCCATGGTCCCGCCTCCCGTTTACACAAAATCCATGTCAGTATACCCCTATTCCCGCCCGGGGACAAGGGGGCGGGCGGAAAAAATCCGACCGGTCATCTCCTCCCCTGCCCCGCCCTTCCGCGCCGTTGACAGGGACGGGCGGATTTGATAAGGTGGAGCAAAGGAGGCGGTATCCATGAAGCTGAAACCATGCGCCTGCATCGATACATTATATATAGAGCTGCCGTTTCTGGAGCGGATCGCCGCCGCGGGACGGGACGGCTTTGCCGCGGTGGAGTTCTGGCATTGGCAGGACCGGGACATGACGTCGGTACGCCGTGCGGCGGAGGCGGCGGGGGTGGCCGTGGCCGGGTTCAACGGCGACGGGCCCTTCTCCCTCATCGACCCGGGGCAGCGGGCGGACTACCTTCGCTATCTGGCCCACTCCATGGACGCGGCGAAGGCTGCCGGGGCGGCCTCCCTCACCATCCACTCCAACGCCTTGGGTGAGGGCGGCGTGGTGACGGACCGGGGCGAGGGCCTTTCGGACACGGTGCGCCTTTGCGCCCTGTATGAGGGGCTGAAAGCCTGCGCGGCTATGGCGGAGGACCGGGGGATCACCCTGCACCTGGAGGCCCTCAACCCCATCACCGACCACCCGGGCAACTTCCTGGTGACTACGTCCATGGCGGCGGAGCTGACGGCCTTGGTGGGCTCTCCCCGGCTGAAAATTTTGTACGACATCTACCACATGCAGCTCAGCGAGGGCAATCTCATGGGCAATATCCGCGCCTGGCACGGTCGGATCGGCCACGTCCACGCGGCGGACGCGCCGGGCCGCCACGAGCCCGGCACCGGGGAGATCGCCTTTTCCGCCGTGCTGGACTGCCTGGAAACGGCAGGCTACGACGGCCTGGTGGGCTTTGAGCTGTTCCCGGAGCGCACCACGGCGGAGGCGGTGGCCGCCATCATGGCCCTTTGAATTGGTACGAAAATGAGCCGGTGATCCTGGATCACCGGCTCGTTCTTTTTGCGTTGGGGGCTCAGCCCCGGTCCATCAGCTCTTTGGCCTGCTTGCCGGACATATGGTCCACGGTCAGCTCCAGAATGCACAGCCGGTCCCAGGCCCGGTCAATGACCCGGCTGCGCCCGGCGGGGGTGTCCTCCGGGGCGTACTTTACCGAGAGGGCTTCGATGGCCCGGCGGATCTCGCCGTCGTCTTCCAGGATGCGGACCGTGCCGAAGGCGATGACGCTTTTAAAATAGGAGGTGTACTCCTCCGGCACCACCTGGTCCTGGCCGATCACGCAGAAGGACGCCTTGGGGTTATGGTGCACGGCGTCGATCTTGTGGCCGGCCTTGGCACAGTGAAAATAGAATTTGCCGCCGGTGTACACATAGCTCAGGGGAACGGCGTACGGGTAGCCGTCCGCCCCCTGGAGGGCCAGCACGCCGGACGTACCGCCCAGCAAAATGGCGTCCATCTCCTCCTGGGACAAGGCCTGTTTACTTCTGCGCATCTGTGGAAACATGGGGATTCCTCCTTGCTGTATCTGCGCCGGCGGACCGGCTGGTATAGGCGGGGGCTCCCGGCCCCTCAGGTCGTGTGGTACAGTTCCCGCAGGGCGGGCTCCGCGGCAAAGAAGGCCTCCAGCAGCTTGGGGTTGAAGGCGCCGCACTCCCCGTCGCGGATCATCCGCAGGGCCTCCTCGCAGGAGAAGGCGTCCTTGTAGACCCGCTTGCTGGTCAAAGCGTCGTACACGTCCGCCAGGGACACCACCTGGGACCAGATGGAGATCTCGTCGCCCTTGAGGCCGTCGGGATAGCCCCGGCCGTCCCAGCGCTCGTGGTGGTGGCGGGCGATGTCGCAGGCGTAGCGGTAGGCCCCGCTCTCCTGCATCTGGGGGATCTTCTCCAGCAGGGCCGCCCCCTGGACCGTGTGGGTCTTCATGATCTCAAATTCCTCTTTGGTCAGCCGGCCGGGCTTGCCCAAAATAGCGTCGGGAATGGCGATCTTGCCCACGTCGTGCATGATGGCGGCCAGGGCGATGTTATCCACATCCGTCTGGGACAGGCCCTGCCCCAGCTCCGTGTGGGTGAGCAGATAGTGGGTGATGTCGTGGATGCGGCGCACGTGCTGGCCGGACTCGCCGTTGCGGAACTCGATGGCGGCGGAGAGCGCCTCCACCATGCCCTGGTTGAGCCGGACGATCTGGGCGGCCCGCTCCAAAAGCTCCGCCTGCTGGCGGTCCACCACACCGCTGAGCCGGGCACGGGCCTGGTACAGCTCCACCACGGACTGCACTCGCCGCAGCACCATATAGGGGATCACCGGCTTGCCGATCACGTCCATAACACCCAGCTCATAGGCCTCTTTCATGACGCTGCCGCTGGCCTCCGCGGTGATGAGGAACACGGGCACGTGCTCCGTCACGTTGCCGTCTCTCAGCGCACGCAGCACCTCGATCCCGTCCATCTCCGGCATCATCACATCCAGAAGGATGGCGCAAAGCCGCTCCGGGTGGGAGAGGATCTTCTCCAGGCCCTCCCGGCCGTTTTCCGCCTCCTCGATGGTGTAGTAGGGGGAGAAAATATTTTCCAGAATGCCCCGGTTGATGGCGTCGTCGTCGACGATCAGCAGCGTATGGGCAGACAGCACGGAAGTGTGCTGAAATTCTTCGTTGGTCATGGGAGACTCCTTTGTCTGACAAATAAAAAAACGGAAGGGAAATTTCCACGTTTCTTCTTATTATAGAACAAATCCGTGCACTTGGCAACGTTCTTTCCCTGGATCTGGAAGCTCCCGCCACCAGTTTATGCGCTCCGGGGAGCCTGTGGTGCCGGTCCCGAAAAAAATGTGAAAACCTTTCCGCCGTTTCATCCGTCATATGGATAAGAGCCCGGATGACCGGGCCAAATACCAGGAGGTTTTACCGAATGAAAAAACGGATATGGATCCTGACGCTGGCGCTGGCCCTCATGCTGACCGGCTGCGGGCAAAAGCAGGCCGACCCGGCGGAGCAGACGCCCCAGCAGGGCCAGGAGGAGCCTGTACAGGAGGAGGGCCAGCAGGCCCCGGATGCCGCCCAGGCGATCTATGAGGATGCCCAGATTTCCGACCAGATCCACTACCCCCAGCTGACTCAGTTCCAGGGGGAACTGCTGCTTGATTATGTCAATCAATCCCTGGCCCGTCCGGCCAAGGAGCTGGAGGGCACAGAGGCGTCTTTGGAGTACACGGTGACCCGCTGCGACGAGACCTGGGTCAGCGTGCTGTACACCAAGACGGAGACGGCGGCGGACGGCACGCAGACCAAGACCTGGATCGCCGTGAACCTGGACGGCGCCACCGCCACGGAGGTGACCATGGACAACGCCTTTACCGATCCGGACGCCGTGCTGGCGCTGCTGGAGACGGCGCCGGAGGGCGCCCAGGTGTCCTTCTATCTGGATACGGACGGCGCGGTGTTCTTCTTCCGGCCCCAGGGCCAGGCGGACTATGTGACCCAGACCGTGTCCTATGAGGACCTGGATGGGCTTTGGAACCAGGAGATCGGCCAGCGTCCTGCCAGCTGAGATGTGATAAAAACCGCCGCCGGGCATTGCCCGGCGGCGGTTTTTCCCATTTTCCCCGGAAAACTTGATCACCGGGCGCGTTTTCCCCCAAAGAGGCTCAGGCCTCCTGATACAGCTCCAAAATGGCGCCGTCCTTCCACACGAAGGCCAGCCGGTCGCCCTTTTCGTTGGCGGTCATGGGACCGCAGATGACGCTGTCCGCGTCGGCCACGTACTTTTCCAGGTCGTCCACCTTGTAGGCCACGTGGGGGTTGCGGTGGATCTCCTCCGGGAAGGGGGTGCCCTCCTCGAACTTCAGGTACTCGATCTTGTAGTCGTAGTCGTCCACGTTGCTCACCCAGAACTTGGCCCCCTCGTTGTAGGTCATGTTGGGCTTGCGGTTGGTGACGGGGATGCCGATGTGCATGTATTCAGCGGACATAGGGATTCCTCCTCCATCAAAAGTTGGCTCACAGCTCGCCGTGCTTGACGGCCTCGTATACTTCCAGGGCCTGCTGGGGGTTGTAGCCCTCGTGGACCACCTTGCCGATGGCCTGGGCCATACCGGCGGGGCAGTCGGACTGGAAGATGTT
>CAUWEK010000219.1:0-7421 GCA_963557435.1 uncultured Dysosmobacter sp. | reverse complement strand
CCCAGCTCTCCGGCGGCCAGAAGCAGCGGGTGGCCATCGCCCGGGCCCTGGCCACCGATCCCAAGGTGCTTCTTTGCGACGAAGCCACCTCCGCTCTGGACCCCACCACCACCCTCGCCATCCTGGCGCTTTTGAAAAACCTCAACGAGACGCTGGGTGTCACGGTGGTCCTCATCACTCACCAGATGAGCGTCATCGAGGAGATCTGCTCCCGGGTGGCCATTCTGGATGGCGGCGTGGTGGCCGAGCAGGGCGACGTACAGGAGATCTTCTCCAATCCAAAGACCGATGCCGCCCGGCAGCTGGTGTATCCCGGCGGCATCCGGGCCGAGCAGGTCCCCCCTTCCTCCCGGGCCATCCGTATCTCGTTCAACGGCGGCACCGTCTATCAGCCCCTCATCGCCTCCCTCGCCATCGACTGCGGCGTGAAAGTCAACATTCTGGGCGCCGATACCCGCAACATCAACGGCCACGCCTTCGGCACCATGCTCCTGAGCCTGCCCCAGGAGCCCGCCGAGGCCGCCCGGGCCATCGGATACCTTCGCTCCCAGCCCAATCTCACCATTGAGGAGGTCGAATACCATGCTTGAAACCATTGCCGCCTTCTGGGCCGAATATGGAGACACCCTGATCCAGGGCACGGTCGACACGCTGCTGATGGTCGGCATCTCCACTGTTTTTGCCTACCTGCTGGGCCTTCCCCTGGGCGTGGCGCTGATCCTGACCCAGCCCCACGGCATTCGTCCCAACCGGGGCGCCTACCGCATTCTGGACTGGATCGTCAACGTGGGGCGCTCCCTTCCCTTCATCATTTTGATGGTGGCCATCATGCCCTTTACCAAACTGATCGTAGGCACCAAGATCGGTGTCAAGGGCGCCATCGTTCCCCTGGTGGTCTCCGCCGCCCCTTTCATCGCCCGCATGGTGGAGACCTCCCTGAGTGAAGTGGACGCCGGCGTGGTGGAGGCAGCCCAGTCCATGGGTGCCTCTCCGGCCCAGATCGTTTGGAAGGTCTATCTGCCGGAGGCAAAGCCCTCCTTGATCCTGGGCGGTGCCATTTCCATCGTCACCATTCTGGCCTACACCGCCATTGCCGGCACCGTAGGCGCCGGCGGCCTGGGCGACATCGCCGTCCGCTATGGACACAACCGCAACGTCCCCTCGGTCATGTGGGTGACCGTGGTATTTCTCATCATCCTGGTACAGATCATTCAGTTCGTTTTCAATTGGTTGTCGAAGCGCATCGACAAGCGTTTGAAATAAATCAAAATTTATGATATTTGGAGGAAAGATGTTATGAACAACAAGCGTATTCTCACTGCCGCTCTGGCGCTGGCCCTCTCCCTGTCCCTCGCCGCCAGCGGCGCCAAGGAAGAAACTCCCGCCGAAACCACGCCCGACGAAACCCCCGCCGAGACCACCACGCTGACCGTGGCCGCCTCCCCCACGCCCCATGCTCAGATCCTGGAGCAGTGCGTCCCCATTCTGGCGGAGCAGGGCATTGAGCTGGTCATCAACGAGTACAGCGACTACGTGGTGCCCAACACCGCCGTGGAGGACGGCGACGAGGACGCCAACTACTTCCAGCACATCCCCTATCTGGAGGAGTTCAACGCCTCCCGCGGTACACACCTGGTAGACGTGGCCAGCGTCCACATTGAGCCCATGGCCATCTACGCCGGCAAGACCGCCTCTTTGGAAGAGCTCCCCGACGGCGCCTCCATCGCCGTGCCCAACGATCCCACCAACGAAGGCCGTGCACTGCTGCTGCTGGAGGCCCAGGGCCTGATCACCCTCTCCGACAGCTCCAACCTGTCCTCCACTCCCAAGGACATTGCGGAAAATCCCAAGAACCTGACCTTCGTGGAGGTGGAAGCCGCCACGATCCCCAGCATCGTCTCTGAGGTGGACCTGGCTGTCATCAACTCCAACTACGCCCTGGGCGCCGGCTATAACCCCGTCACCGACTCCCTGGCCATCGAGTCCTCTGACTCTCCCTATGTGAATGTGCTGGTCGTCAAGGAGGGCAACGAAGACAATCCCGCCATTCAGGCTCTGGTGGAAGCCCTGCACTCCGACACCATCCGCACCTACATCGAAGACACCTTCGACGGTGCCGTGGTCCCCGCTTTCTGATCTTCTCCCCGCGCCGCTGCGACAGGCTCCGAAAGGAGCCTGTCGTTTTTTTGAAAAAATGTTAAGAACCTGTAAAAACGCTCTGGAAATCCCACAGGAGACGTGCTAGAATAGGCGATGCTTCCGCAGCGGGAGCAAAAATATCTGCGAAGGAGCGATCTGCCATGTCCGCCAAGGCGGTCAAAGTTTCCAAAAGCTATGAAATCGATATGTGCAACGGCCCTATTTTGTCAAAGCTTCTGCGCTTTGCCGTGCCGCTCATGTGCTCAAGCATGCTGCAGCTCCTATTCAACGCCGCGGACGTGATCGTGGTCGGCCGCTTCGCCGGAGACAATTCCCTGGCGGCGGTTGGCTCCAACAGTTCCCTCATCGCGCTGCTCACCAATCTGTTTTTGGGCCTGTCCATAGGCGCCAACATTCTGGCCGCCAAGCACTTCGGCGCCAAGGATGACGCAGGACTGAGCAAGACGGTCCACACCGCCATGCTGCTGGGCCATTGCAGCGCCCTAATATTGACCGTGGTGGGCGTGGCCGGTGCCCGCCAGATCCTCATCTGGATGCAGTGCCCGGCCAACGTGCTGGATCTTGCCACCTTGTATCTGCGCATTTACTTTGCCGGTATGGCCGCCACCATGCTCTATAACTTCGGTGCGGCGCTGCTGCGGGCCGTGGGCGATACCCAGCGTCCTCTGTTCTATCTGTTTTTCGCCGGCATCGTCAACGTGGTGCTGAATCTCTTCTTCGTGATCGTCATGAAGCTGGACGTGGCGGGCGTGGCTCTGGCCACCGTCATCTCCCAGTGCATCTCCGCCGTCCTGGTGGTCCGCTGCCTTATGCGGGAGCAGGGTGCCATCCATCTGGACCTGCACAGCCTGCGCTTTGATAAGGTCAAGCTGCGCCAGATTTTGCAGGTGGGTCTGCCCGCAGGCGTTCAGGGCATCCTCTTTTCCCTGTCCAACGTGGTGATCCAGGCCTCCATCAATGGCTTCGGCGAAACGATCATGGCCGGCAACTCCGCCGCCAGCAACATCGAAAACTTCATCTATGTGGCACTTAACGCCTTCTATCAGGCCAATGTCTCCTTCACCAGCCAGAATATGGGCGCCGGCAACTACCACCGCATCTGGAAGATCCTGATTCGGGTGGAGGGCTGCGTGCTGGTGCTGGGCCTGGCCCTGGGTGGTCTTACCTACCTCTTCGGTCCCCAGCTGCTCTCCCTGTACTCCCCCAGCCCTGCCGTCATTGAGGCCGGACTGGTCCGGTTGAAGATCGTGGCCGTGACCTATGTGCTGTGCGGCTTCATGGACTCGTGCGTGGGGACCCTGCGGGGCATCGGCTACTCCGTGCTGCCCATGATCGTGACGCTGGTTGGCGCCTGCGCCCTGCGTCTTGTATGGATCTCCGTGCTGTTCCAGAACCCCGCCTATCACACGGTGGATGTGATCTACTGGTCCTATCCCGTCTCCTGGATCGTCACGACCAGCGTACATTTCCTGTGCATTATCATCACCATGCGAAAACTCAAACACCATCTCGGCATTGCATAAAAGAAGGCCGCTGCTATCAAGCAGCGGCCTTCTTCTTTTAATATCCGTTCACAATCACATCCAGCACCCGGCTGGCAACCGTTCCGGCCACAGCGCTGCCGCCGCCGCCGTTTTCCACCAGCACCACAAAGGCGTACGGAGTATCCTCTCCCCGCAAAAAGCCCGTGAACCAGGCGTGGGGCGTCTTTCCCTCCCCCACCTCGGCGGTGCCGGACTTGGCGCAGATGTCCATGTTGGGGAACCGGCTGGCACCGTAGGTCTTTTGCACGTTTTCCGCCATCATGTCGGCCAGTGTGGCCGCCGTGTCCTCTGCGATGAGCCGTCCGGTCTTTTTGGTGAAATGCGGCAGAGACGGAAGTCCCAGCGCAGAGACGGTCTTTTCAATGAGATACGGCTCCGCCGCCTTGCCGCCGGAGGCAATGGCCCCCATGTACACCATCATGGCACAGGGATTGACCTGATCCTGCCCCTGTCCCACACCGGCCCAGCCAAGCTGGCCGTCGGTCACGCCGTCCCACTGGAAGGAACCGGCAGCCGTGGGCAGGCCGTCCACGGAATAGCTGTCTGTAAGGCCCGCCTGCTCCGTGTACTTTTTCAGGGTGTCCGCTCCCAGCTCTGCCGCGATCTGGGCAAAGGCCACATTGCAGGAGTTGGCAAAGGCATCGCCGATGTTCTGCTGGCCATGGGTGCCGGAGCAGACGATGGTCTCCTCTCCGATCTGCACGGAGCCCTCGCATGTCCAGGTCCGCTGGGTAAGGTCCGGGATCTCCTCCAGCGCCGCCATCAGCGTCACGGTTTTATAGATGGAGCCGGGCGTAAAGGTGGAGGAGAGAAAGCGGTTGATATAGGCGCCTTTATAGCGGTCATTGGTCTCAATGTCCGCAGGCACGTTCAGCGGATCATAGCTGGGCGCGGAGACCATGCACAAGATCTCGCCTGTTTTATAATTGTATACCGCCACGGTGCCCGCGTGGCCGCCCAGGGCCTGGTACGCCTCATAGTTATAGCGGGCGTCAATGGTCAGATACAGTTCACTGCCGGCACCGGCGCCAAAGGCGCCGTTGAGGAGGTTGTATCCCGTGAGCTTGTCGGCAAAGGCGTTGAGAGCGCCGGTGCCGATATTGCCCTGGAGGTCTCCCACCGCGTGGAGCGTGGCCTTGCGCACATCCACATTATCATAATAGGTGCGCTTTCCGTCTTCGGTCACCGTGGAGAGCACGTCTCCGTCCCGGTCCAGCACTGTACCGCTGGCCAGCTGGCCGTCCGTATTATAAAGGTGGCGGTTGAAGGCCGAAGAGGCCCAGCTGCCGCCATCGAGCAGATACTTGCCCACGAATACGCACATTCCCGCCGCCAGGCACAATGCCAGGACCAGGCACACCAGCGTCCTTCGTTCAATCTTCTTCATGCCGTGCCTCCTCTTCCCGGGCAAAGGGATCGCCCACCGGCTCCACCCGACGCCGGGCCTCCTCCGTGATCCGCCGCCCCGGAGCGCTGCGAATGGCGAAGCTGGCATTTTCCCGGGTGTCAGTGGCTTTCAAAAAGGCCAGCAGTCCCCAGGCGGACATCATGGCCGAGCCGCCGTTGGAGACAAAGGGGAACGTGACGCCCGTCAGGGGCAAAAGGTCCACAGAGCCGAACACGTTCAGGCAAGTCTGGAACACCAGCAGCGAGCCAGCGGCGCAGGCAGCGATGGTATAGAAGCTGGAGCGGCCCACCCGGGCGGCCCGGATGGAAAACAGCGCCAGCGTGATGATGGAACCGACCGCCAGCAGCGCGATCAAAAGCCCCCACTCCTCACACAGCATGCCGAACACCAGGTCCGTATCCGCCGCCGGGATCTTGTGGAGCCAGCCCTCCCCCGGCCCCATGCCCAAAAGGCCGCCGGAAGCCGCCGCGGACATGGTGCGGGTCTGCTGATAGCCGGTGGTGGACGCCGCCTCCCAGGCATGGCCCCAGGAAGCAAAGCGGCTCAGAATGTAGGGCTTGAACTTGACGATGATGCCCGCGCCGAACACGGCGCCGCCGCAGATCAAAGACAAGGTGGCCCAGTCCCCGGAGCGCAGATACGCAATGACCAGGAAGGTGATAAAGAAAATGGCCGCTGTGCCGAAGTCACTCATAATGCCCAGAAGCCCGATGCAAACGCCGGTCAGCACGATGAACAGCGTCAGGTTCCGCCGGCGGAACAATCGCTCCAGCGTGGCGGAGCCGGCAAAAATATAGCAGATCTTTGCGATCTCCGAGGGCTGGAACGACATAGGTCCGATGGAGATCCAGTTGACGGCGCCGTACTTCCGGTTGCCGATCACCAGCGTGATGCCAAGAAGTCCGATGGCCGCCGCGGCCATGACCCAGCGGATCTTCTGCACCCGCCCCAGATCCCGCAGGAAGATGCCCAGCACCAAAAAGAGGACCAGGCCCAGCAAAATGGCCAGGAACTGCTTGAAAAGACTGTCCGGTGCGCTGGAAGCCGTCACCGACAAAGAGAGCGTGGAGAGAAAAAACGCGATGGTCTCCAGCTCAAAGCCCACGCACCGGGTACAAAGCAGCACCACAAAATAGAGCCACATGACCACCGTGAGCCCTAAAAAGGCCAGGGTGATCTGAGCCGCGTCCGCCCCGCCGCCGGCGACGATCAGCTGTACGCAGGTAAGCACCTGGAACACCGTCAGCCATAAAAACGACGGCCAGATAGCAGTCGGCCGCTCCGAGCGGCGCTTTTCGTCCAGTTCCTCCCGTTCGGCCACTGTCTGTGGCAAGAACAGCAGCGGAACACCGCCCAGCGTAATGGTATCGCCCAGGCGTACCGGCGCGGAGCCCTCCACCGGTTTGCCGTTGATCTGCGTGCCGCCCTTGGACCCAAGGTCATAGAGCGTCCACGCCTCGTCCTCCCCCCGGCACAGCGCCGCATGCTGGCGGGAAATGCTGGGGTAGTTCAGCCGCACGTCTGCCGCCACGCTGCGGCCGATGATGTTTTCCCAATGGGTCAGCTGTATGGGCGCGCCGTTGGGCAGGCTCAGCTGCCCCCAGATCTCCGGCGTGTGGGGGATCTTCAAAAGGGACCGCACCGCCCGATACAAAATCAAAACAGCCAGCGCAGGGTACAAAAACCGGACAAACGCCGTGTATCCCTCCCCTACCAGCGGGTGCTCCGCCAGAAAAAGCGCCAGAGCATCAAAGAAAGACTGTACGGGCGCAAGCACCGCTTCCATGCCGTCCGCCTCCTTTTTTGTTGAAATCGAAGTTGATTATAACAGGATTCCACTTTTTTGTACAGTCCTTCATGATTCCAGCGGAATTTGGAATTTCGTATTTTCTCTTGACCTTATGGAAAAAATCCATTACAATAAGGAATTGACATGAAAAATTTGAAAGGCTTTTAACGCCAGCTTTGCGCGCAAGCCTTTGATTTTACTTTTTGAAAGGCCTATCATCATGAAACATCCCTATAAAACCCGGGAAGGCGGCGCTACGGTGACGATTTTCGTCCCCTACGACTGCAAAAACCACTGCCCCTTCTGCATCAACAAAGGGGAGTATGCAGACCTGACTGGCTTCTCTGCCGACAACATCTGCAAGAGCATCCGCCGCATGGACGCCATCACCCCCAACTGTGACTTCGTGTTCACCGGCGGTGAGCCCTTCGCTGACCTGGAGACGCTCCAGCGCATGCTTGACGAGATCCCCACCACCCACAAGGTGTATATCAACACCACCCTCCCTGTGTCCGAGCAC
>CAUWEK010000218.1:0-7610 GCA_963557435.1 uncultured Dysosmobacter sp. | reverse complement strand
GGGGTCTTCATACTTGCCCTCGAAGGGTCAGCCGAAGGTGGTGGCCAGGTCCACGATCACGTCCATATCGGGATAGGCCGCGCGGATCTCCTTTTAGGCCTCCAGGGACTGCTCGTGGGTGCGGTTGATGTTGGCCTTGTTGTGGCTCACGCTCAAAGACACCACATAGCACACCTTCCGAAGGCCCAGCTCATAGGCGTTCTGGGCGCCCCGCAGGTTGGGCACCAGGGCAAAGAGGTCCAAATCGGGGTACTTTTTCAAAACCACCTCGGTGACGGCCTTGGCATCCGCCAACTGGGGGATGGCCTTGGGGCTGACGAAGGAGGTGTACTCCAAGTGCTTGACGCCGGCGCTGACCAGGTCGTCAATGACCTTGAGCTTCTGCTCTGTGGTGATCTGGGCGCATTTCACGCTCTGGAAGCCGTCCCGGGGGCCGACTTCGATGACGTCGATCTTCTGCTTCATATGACTGCGCCTCCTGTTCTCAAATAACGCCCTTTTCCTTCAGCTCGGCAAGACGGGCCTCGTCGAAGCCCAGCATCTTGCCGAAGATCTCGGCGTTGTCCTCGCCCAGCAGAGGGGCGGGCTTGCGGGGGCAGGACTTGGTGCGGGTGAGCTTCTGGGCGGTGGCGGTGATGTGCAGTTTGCCGATGCCGGGCTGGTCGATCTCGGGGAACATGTCCCGGGCGCCGGCGATCTGAGGATCGACCACCATGCGGTCGATGGTGTTCACCGCGCTGGCGGGGCAGCCGGCGCCGTTGAGCATCTGGTCGATCTCCTCGATGGTGTAATTCTGGGTCCAGGCGGAGACGATCTCCCGCATGGCCTCGTGGTTGGCCACCCGGTCTTTGACCTCCAGAAAGCGGGGATCGGTCTTCAGCTCGGGCTGGCCCATCACGTCGCACAAAATTGCATAGAGCTTGTTGTTGCCGGCGGCGATGATGACATTGCCGTCCTTGGCGGGGAAGGAGTCGTAGGGATAGGTGGACTCATAGCGGTTGCCGATGCGCTGGGGGATGCGGCCGGTGGCCTGATAGATCATGGTGATGTTCTCCATGGCGGAGACCACGGAGTCCACCAGCGCCACGTCCACCTTCTCGCCCAGGCCCGTCTTCTGACGGTTCACCAGGGCTGCCAGCACGCCGATGGCCAGGTTCAGTCCGCCCAGCACGTCGCCCATGGGCGTACCGACACGGGTGGGCTGTCCGCCGGGCCAGCCGGTGGTGCTCATGAGGCCGCCCATGGCCTGGCCCACGATGTCATAGCCGGCCCGCTTGCTGAGAGGACCGGTGTGGCCGAAGCCGGACACGGCGCCGTAGATGATGGCGGGGTTGAGCTCCTTGAGCACGTCATATCCAAGGCCCAGCTTCTCCATGGTGCCGGGGCGGTAGTTTTCGATGACCACGTCCGCCTTCTTCACCATCTCCTTGAAGATCTCCTTGGCTTCCGGGTCCTTCAGGTTCAGGGTGCAGCCGATCTTGCTGCGGTTGAAGTTGGCGTAGTAAACGCTGTTGCCGTTGACGAAGGGACCCATCTTGCGGGTGTCGTCACCGCCCTTGGGGTTTTCCACCTTGATGACCGTGGCGCCCATGTCCGCCAGGATCATGCCGCAGTAGGGACCGGCCAGGACACGGGTCAGATCCAATACCACAACGCCGTCAAGCAAGCCTTTTTCCATTTCCATTGCAGTAACCTCTTTTCAAAATCGATTCACGCGTTTGTTCCAAGCTTTTGCAGAACTATGAAGCAAAAAACATGCCAAGTATAAAAGCGGGAAAAATCGCGGGAAAGGCGGAAATAGGGTGGAAAATGTATCACATGATGTTGCTATATGATACAAAGAGATGTTGCATGATGTAACGTTTCGCGGAGCGCGATTGCCACGGGGCGGGATCTTTGGTATAATTTGAAGCGCCGCGCTGCGGCGGAATCTGAGACTGCGAGGAACGAGCATGGAAAATTTCTTTACAGGTACGGGGCAATATGTGGCGTCTGCGGAGCTGATGAGCGCCGTGAACGTGGCTATCACGCTGGAAAAGCCCCTTTTGATCAAAGGCGAGCCGGGGACGGGCAAGACGCTGCTGGCTCAGGCGGTGGCGGACGCTTTGGGGGAGAAGCTGCTGGTGTGGAACGTGAAGTCCACCACCAAGGCCCAGGACGGACTGTATGTCTATGACGTGGTGCAGCGGCTTTACGACAGCCAGTTCGGCACCGGCGGCGTGGACGACATCGCCCGTTATATCAAGCTGGGCAAGCTGGGGGAGGCGTTCCGCTCAGAGGAGCGGGTGGTGCTGCTGATCGATGAGATCGACAAAGCGGACCTGGAGTTTCCCAACGACCTTTTGTGGGAGCTGGACCGGATGGAGTTTTACATCCCCGAGACCGGTGAGACGGTGCGCGCCCGGCAGCGGCCGGTAGTCATTATCACCTCCAACGCAGAAAAGGAGCTGCCCGACGCCTTTTTGCGCCGCTGCGTGTTCCACTATATCGAGTTCCCCGACCGGGCCCAGATGGAGCAGATCGTTCGGGTCCACTTCGGCGATCTGGAGCAGAACCTGCTGACCCAGGCCCTGGAGGCCTTTTACTGGGTGCGGGGATTGCGGGATATCGAAAAGCGGCCCAGCACCTCCGAGCTGGTGGACTGGCTGCGGGCCCTGGCGGCCGGCGGCGTGGCACCGGAGCGGATCGCCCGGGAGATCCCCTTTGCCGGCGTACTGGTGAAAAAGGACAAGGACCTGCGGACGCTGCGCAAGGCGCTGGGGTGAGCGATGTTCGCGGAGTTTTTTTACCTGCTGCGTGCCCGGGGGCTGGACGTGTCCCTCAGCGAGTGGCTGACGCTGCTGGAAGCCCTGGCGCGGGGGCTGCACCGTTCGTCCCTGACAGGGTTCTATCAGCTTTGCCGCATGGTACTGGTGAAGGACGAGGCGGACTATGACCGGTTCGACCGGGTGTTCCTGGAGTTTTTCCGGGACGTGCCCTGGGATGGGGAGCTTCCGCCGGAGCTGCTGGAGTGGCTGGCCCACCCGGCGGAGGACCTGGGCCGCACCATTGCCGACCTGCGCCGGCAGGGCGTGCCGGACGAGACGCTGGAGCAGCTGATGGCCCGGCTGAAAGAGCGCCTTCAGGAGCAGACGGAGGAGCACAACGGCGGAAACTACTGGGTGGGCACCCAGGGCCGCTCCCCCTTCGGCAACAGCGGCGTCCATCCCGGCGGCATCCGCATCGGCGGCACGGGGCAGCACCGCACGGCGGTATCTGTGGCGGGCGAGCGCCGGTTCCGGGACTTCCGGGGAGACGCCACGCTGGATGACAGCCGCTTCCAGACGGCGTTCCGACTGCTGCGGCAGATGTCCTTCCAGTCGGACGGGGAGCTGGAGGTGGATGTGGACGGCACCATCCACGATACCTGCGACCACGGCGGCACACTGTCCATCCGCTACCGCAGGCCCCGGAAAAACGCGGTGAAGGTGCTGCTGATGATGGACTCCGGCGGCTCCATGGAGTATTATGCCGGGCTGTGCGGCGCCCTGTTCCGGGCGGCCACCCGGTCCAACCACTTCAAGGAGCTGCATGTCTACTACTTCCATAACTGCGTCTACGATAAGCTCTATCTGGCCCCGTCCATGCAATGGGGCGGAGGCGGGGCGGTATCGCTGGACTGGGTGCTGCGCAATTATGACAGCAGCTACAAGCTCATCCTGGTGGGAGATGCCGCTATGCACCCCTATGAGTTGACGGAGCCCATGTACGACTGGGCCACCCGCAGCTATGGCCCTTCCGGGATCCGCTGCCTGGAACGGCTGAAAAACCAGTTCCCCCATCTCATCTGGCTCAACCCCAACCCCATGCCCCAGAGGCGGGATTACTGGTCGCAGACCCACTGGGATCTGGGCAAAGTGTTTCCCATGTACGAACTGACGGCGGAAGGACTGGCGGCCGGAATGCGGCGATTGATGCAAAAACGTTGATTTTTCCCGGCGAGCATGTCAAAAAAATGCCTCTTTTTTTGCTGGCTGCCTACACTTTGGAAGCAACTGTCTTCTTGCCAAAGACGTTTCGTCAAAAGGTGGTATTTCCTCCAAAAACAATTGGAAGAATTGTGCATTGTATTTACAGGATACAGATTATATAATGTTAGCAGAAAATGAAAAACAAAGAAAAAAGAATTTGTCTTTCATTCGAGGACAATCTTCTTGAATTGACCAACTGCATCCGCTCTTGATCGTTGAAGAATTGTTGAAAAGGCTGAAAAGCAAAATTGATTGGGAGGTTATTTTCATGCTGACATTGGAAATGATCCAGGACGCTCAGAAGGCGCTCAAGGGCATCGCCCGCAGAACTCCTCTGGATGCCGCGTCCAAGATCGCAGACAACCTGTACATCAAGGCGGAGAACCTGCAGCTCACCGGCGCCTTCAAGATCCGCGGCGCCTACAACAAGATCCGTTCCCTGACGCCGGAAGAGGCGGCCAAGGGCGTCATCGCCTGCTCTGCCGGTAACCACGCTCAGGGCATCGCCCTCTCTGCTACCAAGCTGGGCATCAAGTCCATCATCTGCATGCCTGCCGGTGCCCCCATCAGCAAGGTGGAGGCCACCAAGAAGTACGGCGCCGAAGTGGTGCTGGTTCCCGGCGTGTATGACGACGCTGCCCGCGAGGCCGACCGTCTGGCCAAGGAGCATGGCTACACCTTCGCCCATCCCTTCAACGATCCCTATGTCATGGCCGGCCAGGGCACCATCGGCCTGGAGATCCTCGAGCAGCTGCCCGAGGTGGAGCAGGTGGTCTGCCCCATCGGCGGCGGCGGCCTCATCAGCGGCATCGCGCTGGCCATCAAGAGCCTGAAGCCCTCCTGCAAGGTCATCGGCGTTCAGGCCGCCACCGTGCCTTCCATGTATGAGTCCTGCAAGGCCGGCAAGATCACCACTGTGCCCGACGGCGACACCCTGGCCGACGGCATCCACGTGCTGACCCCCGGCGACATGACCTTCGAGATGTGCCAGAAGTATGTGGACGAGATCGTCACCGTCACCGAAGACGAGATCGCCGCTGCCATCCTGGCCCTGATGGAAGGCCAGAAGACCGTGGCCGAGGGCGCCGGCGCCACCACCGTGGCTGCCTGCATGTTCGGCAAGGTGGATATCTCCGAGAAGAAGACCGTGTGCGTCGTCTCCGGCGGCAACGTGGACGTGACCACGCTCTCCCGTATCATCACCAAGGGCCTGACCAAGTCCGGCCGTATCACTGAGATCACCACCAAGGTGGTGGATAAGCCCGGCAGCCTGATCCAGGTGCTGCAGGTGGTGTCCGGCTGCGGCGCCAACATCCTCAGCGTCAACCACGAGCGCGAGGCCAAGGACTCCGACGTGGGCGCCTGCCTTGTGACCATGGTGCTGGAGACCCGCAACGAGGCGCACGTGGAGGAGATCAAGACCGCTCTGCGGGAAAAGGGTTATTCTTTGCTGGGTTAAAATCCGGCAATTAATAAAAAATAAAAGGAGGGGGATCTCCGGAGTAGGAGCCCGGAGATCGAAAAAACAATGGAAAAGCAAAAGAAAAAGTTGGGCCTGCTGCCCAAACTGCTCATTGCTATCGTCCTCGGCCTGATCGTCGGTACGGTCTGCCAGAGCATGGGCGAGGCCGGTGAGCTGATCATCCAGATCGGTGCGACCTACAACAGCATCTTCGGCAACTTCCTGAACTTCTGCATTCCCCTGATCATCATTGGCTTCGTTATCCCCGGTATCGCCGACCTGGGCGAAGGCGCCGGCAAGACCCTGGCCCAGACCACTGGTGTGGCCTACCTGTCCACCGTTATCGCCGGTTCTCTGGCCTTCGCCGTGGATATGGCTCTGTTCCCCAGCCTGGTGCACGCCGACATGTTCATGGCGGATGCCCAGAACGCGGAAGAGACCGCCCTCAGCGGCCTGTTCACCATCGAGATGCCTCCCATCATGGGCGTTATGGAAGCCCTGCTGATCTCCTTCATCCTGGGCCTGGGCCTGACTCTGGTCAAGGATAAGACCCTGAAGATCGCCATCGATGACTTCGCCGCCATCATCACCAAGCTGGTGGCCAGCGTTGTGATCCCCCTGCTGCCCATTCATGTGTACGGCATCTTCGCCAAGCTGACCTATGCCGGCACCATCATGGAGCTGATGACCTCCTTCGTGAAGGTGTTCGCCGTGATCCTGGTGCTGCATGTTGTGATCCTTCTGTTCCAGTACACCGTTGCCGGTACTGCTGCCAAGAAGAATCCCTTCAGCCTGATCAAGAACATGATCCCCGCCTACACCACCGCTATCGGCACCCAGTCCTCCGCCGCTACCATTCCCGTTACCGTGGAGTGCACCAAGAAGAACGGCGTGTCCGACTCCATCGCCGAGTTCGTGTGCCCCCTGTGCGCTACCATTCACCTGTCCGGTTCCACCATCACCCTGACCAGCTGCTCCATCGCCGTCATGATGATGATGGGTCAGCCCGTCACCTTCGGCAAGATGTTCCCCTTCATCCTGATGCTGGGCGTCACCATGGTGGCTGCTCCTGGCGTCCCCGGCGGCGCTGTTATGGCCGCTCTGGGCATCCTGCAGTCCATGCTGGGCTTTGATGAGACCATGCAGGGCCTGATGATCGCTCTGTACATCGCTCAGGACTCCTTCGGCACTGCCTGCAACGTCACTGGCGACGGCGCTATCGCCGTGTTCATGGACGCTATCACCGGCAAGAAGAAGAACAAGGCTGCGGTCTGATCGTCTATCCATCCACTCTCCCCGGATATGAAAAAGCCAGGCGCTCCGCATTTGCGGAGCGCCTGGCTTTTTGCGTGTGCGGCAGCAGGAGCTTCCAGACATGCAGCGCGCCGGAGGAAAGCCGGGGCATGGGAAGCGGTGGCGGGCGGTATGTCTCCAGGGAAGCTTTTGAGTGCATGGAGAGAAAGAACCGGCCCGCGGCAATATGCCGCGGGCCGCTGTTTTTTAAGGTACGGAGCGTATAGGCCCTCAGGCGCCGGGCTCCTCCAGAGAGTATCGGTTGAACAGGGACAAAAGCTCCTCCATGCCGGTGGCGGCCTTTTCCGCCCCGGAGCGGTCCAGAACGATCTTACCCCGCTGCATCATTAAAATGCGGTCGCCGTACTGGGCCGCGTGGCGCAGGTTGTGGGTCACCATCATGGCGGTCAGGTTTTTCTGCCGGACGATCTTGTCCGTCAGGGCCATGATGATCTCCGCGGTTTTGGGGTCCAGGGCGGCGGTGTGCTCATCCAGGATCAAAAAGCGCAGAGGCGTCATGGTGGCCATCAGCAGCGAGACTGCCTGCCGCTGGCCGCCGGAGAGGGCGCCCATTTTCACGTCCAGCTTATCCTCCAGTCCCAGGCCCAGCTCCCGGAGCTGCTCCCGGTAAGCATCTGTCCGGCGGCGGTTCACACCCCAGCCAAGGCCGAAGGGCTTGCCCTTGTTGTCCGCCAGGGACAGGTTTTCCAGCATGGTCAGGTTGGGGCAGGTGCCGGCGGAGGGATTCTGGTATACCCGCCCCATATCCGCATAGCGGCGGTAGTCCTTGAGCCGGCGGACGCTTTTGCCGTCGATGAGCACGTCGCCGCCGTCGATGGGGATGG
>CAUWEK010000217.1:0-8014 GCA_963557435.1 uncultured Dysosmobacter sp. | reverse complement strand
CCAGGTCCGCGCCCACGTCGGCGGCCTTGGTGTAGATGCCGCCGCCCACACGGGCGAACAGCGCCATGAAGCTGGCGCCCATGCCGTTCATGACCATCACGTTGCCCAGGGCCACGGGGTCGTCCATGCCGAAGGCATAGCGCAGCAGGAAGAACCAGATGGAAATATCCAGCATGCCAAGGCCCACCACGGTGAAGCCCATGACCGAGCCGGAGGAGAAGGCCACCCGCAGTCCCTTGTTCAGGCTCTCAGAGGCGGCCTGCGCGGTGCGGGCGTTGGAATTGGTGGCGATCTTCATGCCGATGAAGCCCGCCAGCATCGACCAGATGCCGCCGGTCAAAAACGCGAAGGGCGTGAACTTGGAGAGCATTTTTCCGCCGGAGGCGAAGGCGATGATCAGCAAGATCACGAACACCACCACAAACACCTTTGCCACCGTGGTGTACTGGTGCTTGAGGTAGGCGTTGGCGCCCTCGCGGATGGATGCGGCGATCTTCTGCATCTTTTCCGTGCCCTCGGAGTAAGACATGACCTTGCCCCGCTGTATCCACGCAAAGGCCAGGGCCAGTGCCGCGCCGATGAAGCCAATCCAGAACAGGTTATCCATGCTTCTTCCTCTCCTTATCGCTTTGTGTTTTGCAGTGTTCTATCATTTTAGCACACATGGCCGTTTTTTCAAGTAATTGTTTGGCAATTTTTTACGCAAACGCTGTAAATCTTTTCTTCGGCTTTTATGAGTGTTTTTTTCGACAGATACTTTTTTGCTGGATTTTTTCGGGTTTTTCCCGGTTTGCGCGAATTTTGCCCGCTTTGTTTGAAACAAAAAAGAAGCCGCCCCGGAGAACCCCTCCGGGACGGCACAGAAAAATTTTTTTGCAGGGCTGCGGCTCAATACACCAGCTGGAACTGGGTGAACACCCACCGCTCATCCACCCACTCATAGGGGAACGACCAGTACTCCACGCCGGAGACCTCTTTATCCTCATCCAGCAGCTCCACCGCCGCGTTGACCGTATAGGCGGTATCGCCGGTCTGCTCCACCCGCAGCTCCACGCTGCCCCGCAGGGGGTCCCGGGTACGGCTCACCGGCCGCACATACAGCGCCCCGTCGATCTCACGGTACAGCGGCGCGTCGCCGCCGGTGCTCAAAAGCTGCTCCGCCACTTCCTGGGAGAAGCTGCCCCGCAGATAGATCCGCAGGTCCTCCAGGGTCTCCAGCCCGTCGGTGCGGACCGGGTAGTACACGTTCCCGTCCACATTCAGCCCCTCCTCGCCGCAGGGCAGCGTGGAAAGCTGGAACCAGCCGCACACGGTCACCGCCCGGTCATAGGCGGAGAGGACCTCCTCCTCCGTCAGGGCCCGGGCCTCCTCCTGGGTGCGGGAGGCAGACAGCTCCCCCTGCTCCTCCTCAGGCGTCTCTTCCCGGTCGGAACAGCCGGCGGCACAGGTCCACACCGCCGCCAGCATCAGACAAAGGATCACGATCTTTCTCATCCGCATCACACACGCCTCCCCACAGCGGGCCGCTCCCTCCGGCCCGTTCTTTATCTGTTTCCATCCTATCATGATATATGGAAAAAATCCACGAATTTTTCCATATTTTGTGGCTAAAAAAGAAAAATCGCCTGCCACCCCAGGCGGCAGACGCTGCTCCGCCGGGGCGGCGGCCTGTCAGCCGTGCTTCGTCCCTGCGGAATGGTCCGAATAAGAAAAAAGCCCACGCCCTTTCCCGGCGTGGTTCCTTCCCGATTTGTTTTTTATCGATCGCTCTTGTTCCAGTCACAATCCATAAAGATCAGATCGTCCACGTCGTCAAACGCACAATTCCACTGCATCATAGTCATTCCTCCTTTCTCTTGATTCTGTTTTATAGTATAGCACGCTTTTTTTGCGGCGCAAGTGTTTTTCTCCTTATTTCACAAATTATTAACATAATTTTATGCAGATTTGCCATACTCCTTTTGGGGGCGGCAGGCGGCACTTTGCCCGCGACAGGCGCCGCCGCCCGTCCAATCGCCCACTCCACGGGATTTTTCCGCTGTTTGACGCACTTCTTTGTCTATTTTTTCTCTCGCCACGGCAATCTCTCTTATGTTATAATGTTCCATACATGGCTCGGGCCACGTTTCAAGTACTTTTCACACATTTCCTGTGTTTTTTACATTGGCGGCTGAGGAGGCCGCGTCTATGGCAAAAAAAAGACGACTGCGCCGCCCTTTCCGGGTGGCTCGGCTGTTCATGGCGGTCATTCTCGTGGCCGTTTTTCTTTGGTGGAACAACGCCACCCTGGTGGTGACGCAGTTTGATCCCGCGTTCCCCACCCTTCCCCCCGGCTTTGACGGCTGCCGGATCGTGGTGCTCAGCGACCTGCACTCGGCTCAGTTCGGGCGGGACAATGAGACGCTTTTGGAGACGGTGGCGGAGCAGTCGCCGGAATACATTTTCGTGGTGGGCGACCTCATAGACCAGTACCGCCCTCTGCCGGAGGGGTACGCCGCGTCCATCGCCGCAGGGCTCAGCGCCATCGCCCCCACCTACTATGTCACCGGAAACCACGAGTGGGCATTGGGAGACGTGCCCGCTTTGAAAAAGACCCTCACGGATAACGGCGTCACCGTGCTCACCAACCAGGCGGTGACCCTGGAGCGCTTCGGGGACACCATCGTCCTGGCCGGCATCGACGATCCCAACGGCTACGCCGACCAGAAGTCCCCCGAGACCCTGGCCGCGGAGATCGCCCAGAAGTGGGGCGACCCCTTCTGGATCCTGCTGGCCCACCGCAACGGCCGCTTCGCCGGCCAGTACAGCCTGCTGGGGGCGGACCTGGTGGTCTCCGGCCATGCCCACGGCGGCATCATCCGCCTGCCCTTTACCGACGGGCTCATCTCCCATGATCTCAAACTCTTCCCCTCCTACACGGCGGGGCTTTACTACGAAAACGGCGCCACGCTGTTCGTCACCCGGGGCCTTGGCAACTCCGGGCCCTCCTTCCGCCTGTTCAACCGGCCGGAGGTGGCGGTGCTGACGCTGCACACCGGGGCGCAGTGAGGTTTTTATGAGCGAATTTCCCGCGGGACAATTTGATATCGCCGTCATCGGCGCCGGCCACGCCGGCATCGAGGCGGCCCTGGCAGGCGCCCGGTTGGGTCTGGAGACCGTGATTCTCACCATCAACCTGGACGCCGTGGGCAACATGCCCTGCAACCCGGCCATCGGCGGCACCGGCAAGGGCCATCTGGTCCGGGAGCTGGACGCCCTGGGCGGCGAGATGGCCCGGGCCGCGGACGCGTGCTGCATCCAGTACCGGCTCTTGAACAAGGGCAAGGGTCCTGCCGTGTGGAGCCTGCGGGCCCAGGCGGACCGGCGGAAGTACCAGGCGTATATGAAGCACGTCCTGGAGACCACGCCCCACCTGACTGTCCGCCAGGGCGAGGTGGTGGATATCCGCACGGAAAACGGCGCCGTGAGCGCCGTGGTGCTCTCCACGGGGGCGGTATTCACCGCGAAGGCCGTCATCCTGGCCACGGGCACCTACCTCTCCGGCCGCACCATCATCGGCGAGTGCGTGGAGTCCTCCGGGCCCGACGGCATGCACGCCGCTCTCCGCCTGACCGGCGCCCTGGAGCGTCTGGGGCTTCCTCTGCGCCGGTTCAAGACCGGCACGCCGCCCCGGGTCCATGCCGCCACGGTGGATTTTGACGAGATGGAGCTCCAGAGCGGCGACGAGCTGCCCGTTCCCTTTTCCTATTCCACCACGGCACCGCCGGAAAACCGGGCCGTGTGCTATCTCACCTGGACCACGGAGGAAACAAAGCGCATCGTCCAGGAAAACCTGGACAAGGCCCCCATGTACTCCGGCCTCATCGAGGGCGTGGGGCCCCGGTACTGCCCCTCCTTTGAGACGAAGATCGTCCGCTTCCCGGATAAGCAGCGCCACCAGCTCTTTGTGGAGCCCATGGGGCTGGACACCGAGGAGCTGTACATCCAGGGCTTTTCCTCCTCCATGCCGGAGGAGATCCAGGTACAAATGCTCCACAGCGTGCCGGGGCTGCGCCGGGCCGTCATGACCCGCCCCGCCTACGCCATCGAATACGACTGCATCGACCCATTGGCCCTGTCCCCCACGCTGGAGGTGAAGGCCGTGCCCGGCCTCTACGGCGCCGGACAGTTCAACGGCTCCTCCGGCTACGAGGAGGCCGCCGTGCAGGGCTTTGTGGCCGGCGTCAACGCCGCCAGGAAGCTCCGGGGCCAGACCCCGTTCCTGCTCTCCCGGTCGGAGAGCTACATCGGCACCCTCATCGACGACCTGGTGACCAAGGGCACCAATGAGCCCTACCGCATCATGACCTCCCGCAGCGAATACCGCCTGGTGCTGCGCCAGGACAACGCCGATCTGCGCCTTGCCCGCCGGGGCTGGGAGATCGGATTGGTGTCCGACGAGCAGCTAGCCCGGGTGGAGGAAAAACGCCGGGCCGTGGAGGCGGAGATCCACCGCCTGACCCACACGGGCGTGGCGCCTTCCCCGGCCCTTTCCGCCCTGCTGGCCCAAAAGGGCACTGCCGACGTAGGCGACGGCGCCTCGCTCCTTTCCCTGCTGCGCAGGCCTCAGCTGACCTACGCCGACCTAGCTCCCTTCGACCCCGGCCGGCCGGACCTGCCGGCGGACGTGGCCGAGCAGGTGGAGATCAGCGTAAAATACGAAGGCTATATCCGCCGCCAGCAAAAGCAGGTGGAGGATTTTCAAAAAATGGAATCCCGCAAGCTTCCCCCCGGGCTGGATTACAGCGCCATCCAGGGCTTACGCCTGGAGGCCCGGGAAAAGCTCTCCGCCGTAAGGCCGTTGGATCTGGGACAAGCCTCCCGGATCAGCGGTGTCTCCCCGGCGGACCTGACCGCTCTGATGATCTATCTGGAACACGCCAAGACCGATATTAATCAATAGGAAGGATTGCCCATGATTATCGACCTGACTCACACCATCTCGCCGGAGACCTTCGTCTATCCCGGCACCCCCCGCCCCGCCTTCTCCTCCACCCGTACCCTCACCCACGACGGCGCCCGGGAGACGCTTTTGCAGATGGGCTCCCACACGGGCACCCACATGGACGCCCCCCGCCACATCCTGCCCGACGGCTGCGGACTGGACCAGCTGCCCCCCTCCCAGTTCTGCGGTCGGGCCGCCGTCATCGACGTGAGCCACTTTGCCCCCGGCTCCTGCATCACCGCCGAGTTCCTCCGCTCCCAGAACGGGTATCTGCGCTGTGCGGAATACGCCCTGCTCTACACCGGCTGGGAGAAAAAGTGGGGCACGGAGGCCTTCTTGTCCGAGGAGTTCCCCGTGCTGGATGAAGAGGCCGCCCGGTATCTGGTCTCCTGCGGCCTCAAGGGCGTGGGCACCGACGCCATCAGCGTGGACCCCCTGTCCTCCGACGTGTACCCGGCCCACCATGTGCTGCTGGGCGGCGGTCTTGTGATCGTGGAGAACCTGTGCCTGAAAAAGCTGCTGGGCCGGACGGACGTCATGTTCTTCGCCCTGCCCATCAAGTACGCCGGGGCCGACGGTGCCCCCGTCCGGGCCATCGCCGAGTTCCGGGACTTCCCCGAAAAGGAGATGAGTGAGGAATGAGGCTGCTTCTGGCCATCCTGGTGTGCAAGCTGGGTCATGCGGTCGGCTCCCTCATCGGCAAGGGCAGCTCCCTGCCCGGTAAGTACGCCCTGAAGATCTGCCCGGACATCCTGCGCCGGGTGCAGCTGCCCGACTACATCGTGGCCGTCACCGGCAGCAACGGAAAGACCTCCACCGTGGAGATGATCGCCGCCATTTTGCGCGCCGGCGGCAAGACCGTGGTCTACAACCAGGAGGGCTCCAACCAGATCGAGGGCGTCACCACCACCATCCTCACCCACGCCACCCTCTCCGGCCGGGTGAAGGCGGACGTGCTGCTCATCGAGTCCGACGAGCGCTATGCCGCCCACAGCTTCCGCTATTTCCACCCCACCCACTTCGTGGTCACCAACCTCTACCGGGACCAGCTGACCCGCAACGGTCACCCCGAGTGGGTCTACGACGCGCTGAGGCCCGCCATGCACCCGGACACGGAGCTGATCCTCAACGCGGACGATCCCCTTTCCAGCTGCTTTGCCCAGGGGCAGGAGAAGGTGAAGTGGTTCGGCCTGGACCGCTGCTCCATCTCCACGGACGCGCCCACCGGCGTCTACCACGACGGGGCCTACTGTCCCGTGTGCCACGCGCCCATGGAGTACGACTACGTCCACTATAACCACATCGGCGCTTACCGCTGCACCGGCTGCGGCCACCGCAAACCCGCCACCGACTACACCGCCACCGCCCTGGATCTGGACACCGGCCGCCTGACCATCGACGGCTCCATCACCATCCAGCTGGCCTTCCGCAGCATCTACAACGTCTACAACATCCTGGCCGCCTACGCCGCCTGCCGGGAGGTGGGCATCGCCGCCGACACTGCCGCCGGCGTCATCAACAACTACATCCTGCGCAACGGCCGGATGCAGAAGTTCACCCTGGGCGCCCACCGGGGCGTGCTGCTGACCAGCAAGCACGAAAATTCCATCGCATACGACACGAACCTGCGCTACATCGCCGCCGCGAAGACGCCCTGCTCCGTGCTGGTGATCGTGGACGCGGTGAGCCGCAAGTACTTCACCAGCGAGACCAGCTGGCTGTGGGACATCGACTTCGACCGTTTGGCCTGCGAGACCGTGCAGCGGGTGGTCCTCTCCGGCCGCTACTGCGCCGATCTTGCCGAGCGCCTGTCCTTCACCGCTATCGCCCCGGAAAAGCTCACCGTGGAGCCGGACATCCGCAAGGCCGCCGAGGACCTGGCCGCCCAGGGCAGCGAGGAGCTGTTCGTGGTGACCTGCTTCTCCGACCGGGACAAGCTGCTGGACCTGCCGTGTGTGAAAAAGGAGGCGTGAGCATGGAAGTGAAGATCCTGCACATCTATCCGGACCTGATGAGTCTGTACGGCAGCTACGCCAACCTCTCCGTGCTGCGCCGGTATCTGGAGGCCCTGGGCTGCACGGTGACCGTGGACGCCCTGCGTCCCGGCGAGACTCCGGCCTCCCTCACGGACTACGACTTTTTGTTCCTGGGCGCCGGCACCGAGCGCGCCGCGGACTACGCCCTGAAGCAGCTGCGCCCCTGGGGCGACGCCCTGGGCAAGGCGGCCGCAAGCGGCCTTCCCATGCTGTTTGCCGGCACGGCCATGGAGCTTCTGGGCAAGTCCATCACCGCCGCCGACGGCACCGAACAGGCGGGATTGGGCCTGGCGGAGTTCACCGTCCAGCGCCAGGACCGGCGCATCGTGGGCGACGTGTTCGGTCCCACGGATCTTTTTGACCAGGTCATCGTGGGCTTCATGAACAAGTGTGCCCTGATCCACGGCGTGGAGACGCCCCTTCTCACCGCGTGCACCATGGGCTTTGGCAACGAGTCCCAGGGCGGCGCCGAGGGCTATCACAAGGATAACGTGTTTGCCTCCGAGCTCACCGGCCCCCTGCTGGTGAAAAATCCCCGTCTGCTGGAGACGGTGGTCCAGGCCATCTATGCCCGGCGTGGCCAGACCCTGCCGGAGGAGAAGCCCGCCTTCCCCCATGCCCAGGCGGGCTATGACATGACGGCGGAGCAGCTGCGGCTGCGGCTGGAAAAGGAGAACGCCGCCAAAAAATAACCCCTTTATACGATACAAACCGGGGAAGCCAGTGACTTCCCCGGTTTTTTGCGCGCTCAGGCCGGTCTTTGCAAGGCCGGGGCAAAGGCGCCCGGAGGCAAAAAAAGCGCCGCGGAATGATCCGCGGCGCTTTTTCACTTTGAGACGATGGCTCAGTCGGCGTACATGGCCTTGAGCTTCAGCAGGTGCTGATAGCGGTCCATGGCAGCCTTCTCGTTGCGCTCGAACAGCTCGCTGGCGCGGTCGGGGAACTCGCGGGTCAGACGGCTGTAACGGGCCTCGTTCATCAGGAACTCCTGATA
>CAUWEK010000216.1:0-8071 GCA_963557435.1 uncultured Dysosmobacter sp. | reverse complement strand
GCTCGGAGTCCATGGCCGCCTTGAACCGGGCCACCGCATCCATGGAAGGCATTTTCATCGTATCCACAGCAATTCTCCTATCTTTGTTCCGGCGTACACGCCGTTAATTCCTTATAGCGGAATGCCATTCCGCATTTTCCGCATCTCTATTGTACGCACGTTTTCAGGCGTTTGTCAACGTCTCAGCGGCGTTTTCCTCCGGAACGCAGGGCGATCCATACCGCGCCGAAGAAAATGGCGAAGTCCGCCAGATTGAATACGTACTTGCGCAGGCGTCCCGGTACCTTGGGAAACTGGATGTAATCAAACACGCCCTTGCCGCTCAGCCGCTCATAGAGGTTGCTGATCCCGCCGCCCAGCAGCATGGCGCAGCCCAGACGGCTTCGCCGGCACAGCGGCAGCGACAGCACCATCACCACGCCGGACAGCGCCGCAAGGCCCCAGCGTCCCAGAGGCAGCAATCCGAAGGCGGAACCCCGGTTGTAGAGCGCCGTCCGCACCACCCGGCCGCCCAGGTAATGCACTTCCTTCCGCTCCGCTCGCTCCAGATGCCGCCGCACGGCGGCGCAGCCCAGCGCCACCGCGGCGGCCAGAAACAGTGTCAGGATCATGGCTGCTCCTCTCCTTCCATGGCTTTTTCCAAGGCCTTGCCCAAAGAGCGCCGACGGTGGGGACGGTTGTTCCGCTCCAGAGCCGCCGCCATCTGGCCCATGGCCTCCTCCGCCTCGGCGCGGAACGCGGAGGCCGACAGCCGCAGCGCCCCGTGGCCCAGGATGATGAGCTGCTCCGGGCCGTCGGAGGTGGCCACCTTCACCCGGTGCTCCCGGCCGATCTCGTAGGTGGCCTTTTCGATGTAGGCGTCCGCCGTCTCCGCCTCCTTGGTGTAGACCACATGGATGTTGTGGTACTTTTCCACAGATCCCAGACCGCCCTTGACCTTGTAGGCGTCGAACACCACGATCACATGGCACTTGCGCACACCCTGGTAATTGCACAAAAGGTCGCACAGCTGCTTGCGGGCGGCGTCCAGGTTGTCCCGGGCCACGGCCTTCAGGTCGTCCCAGGCAAAGATGATGTTGTAGCCGTCCACCAGCAGGTACTCCTCCCCGCTCCTTTGGGGGCGGATGGACCGCTTGTCCGGCTCGGCACCGCTCTCCGGCCGCCGGGGCGGCCGGGGCGGCTGGAAGGCGCGCTGCTTCACCGGGCCGTAGGTACGCTCAAAGATGGCCATGAGCTCCTTGTCCTGGGCCAGGGTACCGGCGTACCGCTCGCCCCGGCTCCGGTCCGGTCCGGCGCTCTCCTCTCTCTCCTCCGTCTCCCCCAGGCACAGACCGCTTTCCACATGGGCACGGGCAGGCACGTCCTGCCACTTGACCGTGATGCCTGCTCCGTGCTCGCAGAACACGGAGTCCGGCGGGTTGTCCACGTCCCGCTCCGGGTCGTACCCAGCGGCCTCCACCACCGACGCCTGGTCGGCGCAGGGGGCATAGCCCCGGAAAGCGCACTGAAGCTGCCCGGTGCCCCGGGTATAGGCAGTGACCTCCCGGGCGTAGTTGCGCATGGCGGATACCGGCGCCCGGCCGGTGAGGGTGGTCATCTCCCCCATGGTCTGGGGTGGCTCCGTCTCGCCGCCCATGCGCTGCACGTCGCCCAGCGCCCGGCCCACCAGGGCTGCGGGCACCTCCAGTGTGAAGTCGTACCAAGGCTCCAGCAGAATGCTCTGGGCCTGCATGAGCCCCTGGCGCACCGCCCGGTAAGTGGCCTGGCGGAAATCGCCGCCCTCCGTGTGCTTGACATGGGCCCGGCCCGCCACCAGAGTGATCTTCATGTCCGTAATGGGCGCACCCACCAGCACGCCGGGGTGCTCCCGCTCGGAAAGATGGGTCAGCACCAGGCGCTGCCAGTTCCGGTCCAGCTGGTCCTCCGGGCAGCGGGTATCCAGCACCAGCCCGCTGCCCGTGGGCAGGGGCTCCAGCAGCAGATGCACCTCCGCATAGTGGCGCAGCGGCTCGAAGTGGCCGATGCCCTCCACCGGCGCGGCGATGGTCTCCCGGTACAAAATGTCCCCTTCCCCGAAGGTGACCTCCATGCCGAAGCGCTCCTGGATGAGATTGCCCAGGATCTCCATCTGCACCGGGCCCATGAGCTGGGCGTGGATCTGACGCAGGTGCTCGTCCCAGACGATGTGCAGCTGAGGATCTTCCTCTTCCAGCTGCCGGAGCTTCAAAAGAGCCGTGTGGGGGTCCACCCCCTCCGGCAGGCACACCTGATACGTCAACACCGGCTCCAGTACCGGCCCGGACCAGTCCGCCTCAAAGCCCAGGCCCTGGCCGGGCAGCGTGTGTGTCAATCCGGTGACGGCGCAGACCGTGCCCGCCTCCGCCTGCTCGGCCGGCTGGAATTTGGCCCCGGAGTAGAGGCGCAGCTGGTCGGCCTTCTCCTCCCAGACCTCCTCTGCGGCTCCGCCCGCAAGCGAATGGCGCAACGTCTCCTTGACACGCAGAGCGCCGCCGGTGACCTTCATCCAGGTGAGCCGGGCCCCCTGGGCGTCCCGGGATACCTTGAACACCCGGGCGCCGAACTCCGCCGGATAGTCCGGCATAGGGGCGTAGCGGCCCAGGCCCTCCAAAAACTCGTCCACGCCGGTGAGCTTGAGGGCCGCGCCGAACCAGCAGGGGAAGATGGCCCGCCGGGCGATGAGGGCGGCAAGGTCGCCGTCCTCCATCCGTCCCTGGGCCAGGTACTTTTCCAAAAGGCCCTCGTCGCACACGGCGGCCTCTTCCCAGAGTTCCTCCTCCGGCGCGGCAAAGTCCGTAACGGCCGTCGACAGCGACGCTTTCAGCTCCGAGAGCACCCGCGCCCGGTCCGCTCCGGCCAGATCCATCTTGTTGACAAATAAAAACACGGGCACCTGATACCGCTCCAGAAGCCGCCACAGCGTCCGGGTGTGGCCCTGGACGCCGTCCGTGCCGCTGATGACCAGTACAGCGCAGTCCAGCACCCGCAGCGTCCGCTCCATCTCGGCGGAAAAATCCACATGGCCGGGGGTATCCAGCAGCGTCACCTCCGCGCCGGGCAGGGTCATGCGCGCCTGCTTGGAAAAGATGGTGATGCCCCGCTGCCGCTCCATGGCGTCCGTATCCAAAAACGCGTCGGCGTGATCCACCCGCCCCAGGCGGCGCACCGCGCCGCTGCGGTAGAGCATGGCCTCCGACAGCGTGGTTTTGCCCGCGTCCACATGGGCCAGGATTCCTACGACCAGTTTCTTCATGGTTTACCCCATTTCTCTTGGTAATACGGCGTTATCATACCATATTCCGCCCGCCGGCACAAGCCGACGGAAAACGGAGCGGCCTCCGAAAAGGCCGCTCCGTTTCGTTTCAGCATCGTTTCTCCCCGGTGCGGCGCCGCTTGGGCAGCATCCGCACGATGGAGGTCACCAGCGACGCGCCCACGGCGATGGCAGCTGCGCTGGCTGCCGTCTGGAGCCCTACCTGGGAGAACATGGGATAGTCTCCGTTGATGAGATAGTCCATGGTGTAGTAAAGCCCGCCGCCGGGCACCAGCGGGATGATGCCGATGATGAGGAAGATGGTGGCCGGCGCCTTGAGCACCCGGGCCAGCACCTCCGCCAGGACGGATACCACGATGGTGGCGGTGAAGAACCGGGCCGTCTCGCTGCCCAGAGGCTCCGTCAGCAGATACACCCACCAGGAGATGGCCCCGATGGCGCTGCAAAGCACCATAAAGAGAGGCTTTCGCACCTGGAAGATAAAGCAGAAGCTCATGCAGCCCAAAAAGGCGTAAAGACACGGGAGGAACTGCTCCATCTCACATCACCCCCCAGAAAAACCGCGCCAGACCCACCGGGATGGCGATGCCCACCGCCAGGGCCATGGCGATGATGAGCACCTCGGCGAACTTGGTCAGGGCCGTCAGGAAATCGCCGGCGATCACGTCCCGCATGACGTTGGTGATGGCGATGCCGGGCACCAGCAGCATGATGGCGCCGATGACCATCTTGTCCATGTGGATGGGCACCCCCAGATAGGTAAGGGCCAGGGGCAGCAGCACCATGGCCATGCTGGAGCAGACGTAGGTGAAGAAGATGTTGGTATCGAACCGGCTGAGATACCCCACCGACGCCTTCACCGCCGCACCGCAGAAGAAGGCCAGGCAGGCGTCCAGCGCCGTGCCGCCCCAAAAGAGCGTGAAGAAGATGGCCACGAACCCGTGGGCCAGATAGCTCACATACTGGGGATAGCTTGGGGCCGAAGAGACTGTGCCCAGCAGGGAAAACGCCTCCTCCGGCTCAGGCCGGTCCCGGCATACCCGGCGGCACAGGCTGTTGAGCCGCTCCAGCTTGTCCAGATTGATGAAGGAGGAGCGGATGCGGATGGACTTTGTATAGTTATGCCCCTCGTCCAGAATATTTAAAATAACACAGGAGGGGATGGCAAACACCTCCGTGTCCCGGTAGCCGTAGGCGGTGAGCAGCCGGTTGATGGAGTCCTCCACCCGGTAGATCTCAGCGCCGTTTTGGATCAGCTGCCGGCCCATTTCACAGCAAAAATTCAAAACCTGTTCCGTTTTCTCTGTTTTCATGTGCTCTCTCGCTTCGTTGAAACTTGCGCGGCCCGGCCGCTCCGGATTTCATTATAGGAGCGGCCGGTCAGGGATGTCAACGCCTCGTTTGGTTTTTGCGGTTTTTAAAAAAATATTCCGGCGCCCATGGGCGCCGGAATATTTCTTCAGCTTGTCTTACAGCAGGGTATCGAACGCGGCCTTGAAGTCAGCGATGATGTCCTCGGGATCCTCCAGACCGATGCTGATGCGGACCAGGCCCTCGGAAATGCCGGAGGCCTTCAGCTCCTCAGCGGTGTAGGTGGAGTGGGTCATGGAGGCGGGATGCTCCACCAGGGTCTCCGCGTCGCCCAGGGACACGGCGATGGTGCACAGCTCCAGCTTGTTCAGCGCGGCAGCGGTGGCTTCGCGGCTGGCCTTGAGCTCGATGGAGATCATGCCGCCGGGCAGCTTCATCTGACGCTTGGCGATCTCATGGCCCTCGAAGCTCTCCAGGCCGGGATAGTACACCTTGGCCACGGCGGGGTGGCTCTCCAGGAACTCGGCCACCTTCTGGGCGTTGGCGCAGTGGCGCTCCATACGGATGTCCAGGGTCTTCATGCCGCGGGCCATCAGGAAGGCGTTGAAGGGGCTCATGACCGCGCCGGTCATGTCCTTCAGGCCGAACATGCGGCACTGGGTGATGAAGTCGGCCTTTCCCACGATCACGCCCGCGATAACGTCACCATGGCCGTTCAAATACTTGGTGGCACTGTGGACGACCACATCGGCACCCAGCTCCAGAGGACGCTGCAGGTAAGGCGTGCAGAAGGTGTTATCCACGACGACCTTGATGTCCGCGTTGTATTCATGGGCGACCTTGGCCACGGCGGCAATGTCCACGATCTTCAGGGTGGGGTTGCAGGGAGTCTCCAGATAGACCACCTTGGTCTTCTCATTCAGGGCGGCCTTCAGAGCGTCCATATCGGTCATGTCCACCAGATGGGCCTTCACACCGAACTTGCTGATGCCGTGGTTGAGCAGAGCGAAGGTGCAGCCGTACAGGGTATCGCTGGCCACGATCTCGTCGCCGCCCTCCACGCTGGACCAGATGGCGGTGGAGATGGCGCCCATACCGGAAGCGGTGGCCAAAGCAGCCTCGCCGCCCTCCAGCTCGGCGACCTTGGCCTCCAGCGTGGCCACGGTGGGGTTGCCCAGGCGGGAGTAGATGTAGCCGTTTTCCTGACCGGCAAACCGGGCGCCGCCCTGTTCCACGGTCTCAAACTCGAAGGTGGAGGTCTGGTAGATGGGGTCGCACAGCGAGCCGGCGGCGTTCTTCACCTTTCCGGCGTGGATCTGACGGGTGGCAAAGCCCAACTTCTTTTCAGTGTTCATGGGTAGGGTTCCTTCTTTCCTGAGAATGCTTTTGGTTTTATCAATCCCGCATGCCTGCGGCGATTTCATAGATCTCCTGGTGGGCGGCCCGGTCCAGGCCGATGTAGCCGCCGGTGACGCCGTCACCGATGTGGTTCATTTCCACCAGCTTGGGGATGTCCTCCGCCTTCGCGCCGATCTCGGCGAAGGTCAGAGGCATGCCGATGTCCTTCAAGAACGCCCGGAAGGCGTTCACGCCCTCCATGGCGGTGCGCTTGGGATCGTCGAAGTCCATCTGGCAGCCGAACACCCGCACGGCCATCTGGGCAAAGCGCTTTTCACCGCCGTGCTCCACGCAGTAGCGCATCCAGGCGGGCATGATGACCGCCAGGCCCGCGCCGTGGGCGCAGTCGTAGAGGGCGGAGAGCACGTGCTCCAGGTGGTGGCTGTTCCAGTCCTGCTTGCGGCCCACGCCCATCACGTCATTGTGGCAGACCATGCCGGCCCACATGATGTTGGCCCGGGCCTCGTAGTTGTGGGGGTCTTCCATGACCCGGCGTCCCTCGTGAAGCATGGCCAGCAGCACGCCTTCCAGCAGCCGGTCCGTGGTCTCCACGTCCGGCGTGTTGGTGAAGTAGCGCTCAAAGGCATGGGCCATGATGTCCGTGACGCCGCAGGCCGTCTGATAAGGCGGCAGGCTCTCGGTGAGGGCCGGGTTGAGGATGGAGAAGCGGGGACGCAGGCAGTCGGCCTCCGCCGCGTTTTTCTCCAGGGTGTCGGCCTTGGTGATGATGGCGTCCGGGGAGCCCTCGCTGCCGGAGGCGGCGATGGTCAGCACGGTGCCCACAGACAGGGCCTTCTCCGGCGCCTTGCCGGAGAAGAAATCCCAAAAGTCCCCGTCATACACGGCGCCGGCGGCGATGGCCTTGGCCGTGTCGATGACGCTGCCGCCGCCCACGGCCAGCAAAAAGTCCACCTGCTCCCGGCGGCACAGCTCGATGCCCTCATAGACCATATCGCTCTTGGGGTTGGGCTTGATGCCGCCCAGCTCCACGCAGGCAAGGCCCGCCGAGCGCAGCGACTCGTTCACCCGGTCCAGAAGGCCCGTGCGCTTGGCGGACTGGCCGCCGTAGAGCACCAGCACCCGGCTGCCGCCGAACTTCTTCACATAGGTGCCCGCCTCCGTCTCCCGGTCACGGCCGAAGACGAAATAGGTGGGGCTGTAAAAATCAAAGGAATTCATAGCCACGCGCCCCGATCAATAGCCGGTCTTCTTGGCGCCGGGCTGGCCGTAGGACTTGAACTTCTCCATGACCACGGCCATCTGCTCGTCGGTGAGGACGTTGGGCGTTCCGATGCACATGGCGCGGTACTGCAGCTCCGCGATGTACTCCATGTTGCAGGCCAGGCTGTAAGCGCTCTTGATGTCCTTGCCGCACACCACCAGACCGTGGTTGCCCAGCAGCACGGCGTCGCTCTCGCCGCACACCTCCATGGCGGCCTCGGCCAGCTCCACGGTGCCGAAGGTCCGGTAGGGAGCGCAGGGCACGGTGGCGGTGCCGGCGTCGCCGATCACATAGTGGACGGCGCGGACAGGCTGGCCCAGCACAGCGAAGGTGGTGCAGTACATGGAGTGGGTGTGCACCACGGCGCGGGCGTGGGGCTTATGCTTATAGAAGGTGGTGTGCAGGGCCCACTCGCTGGAGGGCTTACGGGCGCCGTCGACGATGTTGGCCTCCAGGTCGGTGATGACCACGTCCTCGGGCTTGGTGGAGAAGTAGTCCATGCCGGAGGGGCTGATGGCCATCAGGCCCTTTTCGGCGTTGTAGATGCTGATGTTGCCGCTGGTGCCGGTGCTCAGCCGGTCCGCGCTCATTTTCTTGCCGTATTCAACGACCAGTTCTCTTTCTTCCTGCATCAACATGGTTGATTCCTCCTGATAATTTTATTGTATATTGATATTGTCTTGGTTTTCCAAATCCGCCCCTCAGGCCTGGTTGGCCCGGTTGCGGTTTTCCAGCCACACAGGGTAGTATTCATGGATCAGCTGGCCGGGCCGGGGCGCAAAGCACAGATCCTCGCCCGCCTCCTGGCTGTCCTCGCGGCCCAGGCAGCCGTTGCAGATATCCACAAG
>CAUWEK010000215.1:0-8084 GCA_963557435.1 uncultured Dysosmobacter sp. | reverse complement strand
AGTTTACGGCCCCTTGGAGAATGTGCCCGAAGGTGCCGCTTACACCGAGCGGGCCATCAAGTATCGGGATGTGGACTACACCGTGGCCGCCCTGGTGACGGTGCCCTCCGCCCTGAGTTACCGCTACTACGGTGCCGATGAGTTCGTCCTGGGGGCGGAGACGTTCCTTCGGGATACGGGGACCGACTCCGTCATGTACTATGCCTTCGACACCACCGACGAGGCCAACGCCGCCATGGAATCCTTCCTCGCAGACTACACGGAAAACGTGGATCCGCAGCTCGACTATGAGAGCAAGGCCACCTATGCCGGGGAATTTGAGAGTACCCGGAGTATGTTCCTTCTGATGGGCGGAGCCCTGAGCTTCATCGTGGGCCTGGTGGGCGTGCTGAACTTCTTCAATGCCATCCTCACGGGCATCACAGCCCGCCGCCGGGAGCTGGCGGTGCTCCAGTCCATCGGCATGACGGGGCGGCAGCTGCGTGCCATGCTGGCGCTGGAAGGGCTATATTATACCATGGGCGCGGCACTTCTGGCCCTGGCACTGATCGTGGTCACGGCCCCCTTTGTAGGGCCTGCTCTCAACAGGCTGATCTGGTTTTTCACTTACCGCTTCACCCTCTGGCCCATTGCCGTGGTGCTGCCTCTGTTCGGGGTGCTTGGCGTCCTTATCCCCGTATGGAGCTGCCGCGCCGCCCAGCGCTATTCCGTGGTGGAGCGACTGCGGCAGGAATGAGGCACAAATCTAAAAACAAGCCATCCGCAGGCAAGCGCTGCCTGCGGATGGCTTGTTTTTATCGTTCGGCGTATTTCTGTGTGGCTTTTGTGATTTTATTGCGGCGGCTGAAAAATGAATCCTGCCTGAGAAAGAGGCCACATTTTCTTCCGGCATTACACCGCTTCAGGGGGAGGAGAAGCGGTAGAGACGGCAGGGCCGTCCGCCGGTGTCGTAGTTGACGGTGGAACTGACCTCGCCCCGTTCGACCAGATAGTTGACATAGCGCCGTACCGTCACCACCGACAGGCCGGTCTGCCGGGCGATGGCCTCGCTGGGCATGCCCTGGGCAGGGGAGGAGCGCAGGCAAGCCCGCACCTTTTCCAGCGTGTTTTCCTGGAGACCTTTGGGAGGCTGCCAATCGCCGGAACCGGCGGGCGTGAAGAGCTTGTCCAGGGCGCTTTGCTCCACCGGTCCGCCGGCCAGCGCCTCCCGGTGGCGGCAGAAGGTGTCCAGCGCCTGCTGGAACCGCTCCGCGGTGAAGGGCTTCATCAGGTAGTCTACCACACCCATTTTCAGCAGTGCGTCTACGGTGGGGCCCGCGTTGGCGGCGGTGACCATGATGGCGTCCACATCGATTTGCTGGCGGCGGAGGGCACGCAGCAGCTCCTCGCCGGTGAACAAAGGCATATACACGTCCAGCACCACCAGATCCGCCGGGTTCTGCTCCAGCCAGTTCAAAGCGGTACGGCCGTCCTGAAAGGTTTGTACTACCTGGAAGCGGGAATCCCGCTCCACATAGGTGCGGTTGATCAGGGAGACCATGGGGTCGTCCTCTACAATGACCACGCGATACATTCAATGCTCCTCCTTATACTTGGGATCGGACTGGGGCTCCTGACGGAAACTGACGAAAAACGAGGTGCCCACGCCGGTTTCCGACTCCACCCGGATCTCGCCTTGATAGGCGTCCACCACTTCCTGTACCAGGGACAGGCCGGTTCCCCGGCCCCGCCCCTTGGTGGTGCTTCCCTGTTGGAACAGGGTGCGCCGCAGGGAGGCGGGAATGCCTGGACCGGTATCCTCCACACACAGCAGCAGACCGCTTCCTTCCTCCCGGATGCTGACGGAAACCTCTTTGATCCCTTGCCGGGACTGGTTCAGGCTTTCGATGGCATTCTCAATGAGATTGCCCAGTATGGTGATACAGGCTTCCGGGGGAAGACAGGAATTTTCGGCACTGAGACAGCTCTCCCGATCCAGAGTGAAGCGGATGCCCAGCTCGTTGGCCCGACTGGTCTTGCCCACCAGCAAAGCGGCCACCGACGGCTCCTGGATCTGGTGCATGATGCGGCTGACTGCTTCTCGCTGGATGCGGGTAGTGTCCATAATATACTGCTCGGCCCGCTCGGGCTGTCCGATCTGCAGCAGGCCCAGGATCACATGGAGCTTGTTCATAAATTCGTGGGTGTAGGCCCGCATGGCATCTACCAGGTGCCGCACTCCGGTGAGGTCGTCGGCCAGCCGGGTCACCTCGGTGCGGTTGCGGAATATCCCTACCGCCCCGGCCAGCTGGCCGTTTTCGTAGATGGGCAGCCGGTCGGACAGCACCCGCACATTGGGCAAAGACTTCATACTTACATTGTATTCCGCCTTTCCGGTGTGCAGGATGCGCCCCAGCGTGGAGACCGGATAGACGGCCCGGAGAGGTTTGCCCACGGCATCAGGAGTCAAAGACAGCAGCCGGGCGGCGGCTGTGTTAAAAAAGATGATCTTCTCATCCTTGTCGATGGCCAGGAGCCCTTCCTCCAAGGCGTCCAGAATATCCTCCCGCTGGTGGAAGCGGCGGGCAAAGGCCTCCGGCTCATAGCCTTGCAGAGCGTTTTTGATGCGCCGGGACAGCCGCTGGGCCAGCAGAGCAGCTGCCACCGCCGCCAGAAGGCCGATCAGCAGCACCTGTAAAATGGTGGCCAGTGTCACGCTGGCCATGCTGCGCAGGTAACGCCCCACCACCACATAGCCGATGACTTCCCCCGCATTATTCCGGATGGGGGCGTAGGCCGAGTGCTCGGAGCCCATGGGTCCCGTCTCGTTTGAGGTGTAGGGGCCCTCCCCGTTCAGCGCCCGGTTTTGCGCGTCCCCGGAGTAGGTAGTTCCCGCCAGTGCGGGGTCCGGGGCGTAGAAGAGGGTATTGTCCAGATCTCCCACCAGGACCAGATCGATATCCGCAGTGCTGGCCGTGGCGGCGTCCAGAAACGCTGCCAGCTCCGATGGGGCGATCTTTCCCTCCAGCGTCTGCCGCACCAGGGGAGACTGAGAGAGGATGGACGCGGAGTTGATCAGGTTGTTGTCCAGGGACTTCTGCTCGCCGCTCAAGGCAACATAAAGAGTTCCCGCCAGGGACAGCGCCGATGAGATGGCCACGATCAGCAGGCTCAGCCGCAGCAGCTGGGCATGGATGGAGCGTTTGTGACGGGTTGGCATAAGATGCCCCCTTTCTGTGATTTCCTCATTCAGTATAACGCGCCGCAGCCTGCTTCACAAGCACATCGGAAACAAGATATCTTTCGTACAGAACGTTTTCAATAGTTTTTTTACTTTCAAAAGGCTTCCCAAAACCGCTGGGGCGGTCGTAAAATACCCATCGCGAAAACGAGGTGATGTGTGTTTGCTTGAAGAATTCAAGGAATCGCTGGTCAGCGAGCTGGGAAACAAAACCGCATTTACCATCCCGGTGCTGGGCGGCATCCCGGTGGCTGACTCGGTGGTGGTCACGTGGATCATCATGGCACTGCTGGTGGTGATCTCTCTGCTGCTGACCCGAAAGCTCAGCGTGCGCAATCCCGGCAAGGCGCAGGTAGCCCTGGAATCTGCAGTACAGTTTCTCAATGGTTTCATGAAAACCAACCTTGGCACCCACTGGCGGCCCTTCGCCCCTTGGCTGGGCACGGTGGCGCTGTATATAGCCACGTCCAATCTGATCGGGATCTTGGGCCTGACGCCGCCTACAAAGGATATCAGCGTCACTACGGCGCTGGCCATTATGAGCATGCTGCTGATCTATGGCGCCCAGTTCCGCTACAACGGACCGCTGGGCGGGCTGAAAAAATTTGCCGAGCCCATGCCGCTGCTGCTGCCCATCAATCTGATGGAGGTCATCATCCGGCCTCTGGCCCTGTGTATGCGTCTTTTCGGCAACATTCTGGGGGCTTACATCATTATGGAGATGCTCAAATTCGTGGTGCCGGTGATCCTGCCCGCCGTGTTCAGCATCTACTTTGACCTGTTCGACGGTCTGATCCAGACTGTGGTCTTTGTGTTCCTCACTACGCTGTTTACCGGTGAGGGCATCAAGGACGAGGAGTAATGTAAAAAGAAAACCAACCAAAGAAATCTGAGGAGGAAATTACTATGTCTATCGGTATCATCGCTGCTGCTATCGCCGTCTTCACCGGCATCGGCGCCGGAATCGGCATCGGGTTTGCCACCGGCAAAGCCAGCGAGGCCATCGCCCGTCAGCCGGAAGCCTCCGGCAAGATCAACAGTGCCCTGCTGCTGGGCTGCGCTCTGGCAGAAGGCACCGCTATCTTCGGCTTCATCACCGCGCTGCTGATCATCTTCATGGGTTAAGGGGGCGGCTCCGGTGCTGGAATTCGAGCCCTCTACCATTATCTTTACCATCATCAACCTGCTGGTACTTTATTTCATATTGCGCAAGCTGCTCTTTGGCCGGGTCAATGCCGTGCTGGAGCAGCGGGCCGCCTTGGTGAAAAGTGAGATCGCCTCTGCTGAGGACAACAACCACCAGGCTCAGGAGCTGAAGGCCCAGTATGAAAGCAAGCTGACCGATGCCCGCCATGAGGGGGCCAAGATCGTGGCCGACGCCCAAAATCGTGCCCAGCGCATTTATGAGGACAAGATGGCTGAGGCCGAGACAGACGCCAAGCGGCTGCGCAGCGAGGCTGAGACACAAATCGCCTCTGAGCGGGAGACCATGCTGCGGGATGCCCGCAGCGAGGTGGCGTCTTTGGCTCTGCTGGCCGCTTCCAAGGTGGTCCAGCGCTCTATGGATGACACGGATGACAAGGCCCTGGTCGATGCGTTTTTGTCGGAAGTGGGTGAAAAGGCATGAATGAGCTGGCCCGCCGTTATGCAGAGGCGCTTTATGACCTTGCCCCCGATGAAGAAGCCCTGCGCGCTACCGCTCAGGCCATGATGGCGGACGCCGCTTTGTGGGAATCCCTCCGGTCTCCCGCCGTCCAGGCCTGGGAGAAGGAGCGTATCTTGGACCGGCTGCCTGTTTTGGAAGGCCACGGCCCGCTGCTGCGGTTCTACCGACTGCTGGCCCGCAAGGGACGCATGGCGCTGCTGCCCGAAATTCTGGAGGCCTTTGACGATAAGGCCCTGGCCCGGAGAGGGGCGGCCCGCTGCCGCCTGTGCTGTGTCCGCGTGCCCGGGGAAGAGGAGCAGGAGAAGTTCCGCCAGGCTCTGTGCCGCCTTCATCACAAGCAGGATGTGGTATTTGATGTGTGCATCGACCCGTCCCTGCTGGGCGGCTTTACGCTGGAGATCGAGGGCGTGACATATGATAAAAGCGTCCGCGGGGCGCTGGCCGGCCTGACCCGGCAACTGGAAAAGAGGCAAATGGCATGAAAAGCAAACCTGAAGAAATCGTCTCCATCCTGCGGGAGGAGATTCAAGGATATGATACCCGCGTACGGCGGGATGAGACCGGTACCGTTTTGGAAGTGGGCGACGGCATTGCCACCGTTTACGGACTGGACAAGGCGGTATACGGCGAACTGGTGGAGCTGGACACCGGCGTCAAGGGCATGGTCATGAATCTGGCCCGGGACAGCGTGGGTGTGGTGCTGCTGGGCAGCGAGGCCGGCGTCCGGGAGGGCACCGTTGTCAGACGCACGGGCCGTGCTGCCGATGTGCCTGTTGGCGACGGACTGGTGGGCCGTGTGGTGGATGTGCTGGGCCGTCCCATTGACGGCCTGGGTCCCATCCAGACCACGGAGACCCGCCCCATCGAACATGAGGCCAGCGGCGTAGTCAGCCGTGAGCCGGTCAATGTGCCCCTTCAGACCGGCATTCTGGCCATCGACTCCATGGTGCCCATCGGCCGGGGCCAGCGTGAGCTGATCATCGGAGACCGTCAGACCGGCAAAACCGCCATCGCGGTGGACACCATCCTCAACCAGAAGGGACAGGACGTGATCTGTATTTACGTGGCCATCGGGCAGAAGGCGTCTACCGTGGCCCGCATCCAGGATACCCTGAAAAAGCACGGCGCCATGGATTACTCCATCATCGTATCCTCCACCGCCAGTGAGTCGGCGCCTTTGCAGTATATTGCCCCGTACTCCGGCGCTGCCATGGGCGAGTACTTCATGAGCAAGGGCAAGGACGTGCTCATCATCTACGATGATCTCAGCAAGCACGCGGTGGCCTACCGGACTTTGTCCTTGCTGCTGGGGCGGTCCCCCGGCCGTGAGGCCTATCCCGGAGATGTATTTTACCTGCATTCCCGGCTGCTGGAGCGGGCCTGCCGTCTGACCAAGGAATACGGCGGCGGCTCCATGACCGCCCTGCCCATCATTGAGACGCAGGCTGGTGACGTATCGGCCTACATCCCCACCAACGTCATCTCCATCACCGACGGTCAGATCTATCTGGAAAGCGATCTGTTCTTTGCCGGCCAGCGTCCCGCGGTCAACGTGGGCCTGTCGGTGTCCCGTGTGGGCGGTTCCGCCCAGACCCGGGCCATCAAGAAGACCGCCGGCACGCTGCGTATCGATCTGGCCCGGTTCCGGGAGCTGGAGGTTTTCACCCAGTTTGCCTCTGACCTGGACCCCGCCACCCAGCAGGCCCTGGATCACGGCCGCCGGCTGCTGGAGCTTTTGAAGCAGCCTCTCTATCACCCCATGTCAGTGAGCCGCCAGGCGATCATCCTCTATGCTGCCACCAATGGCCTGGTGGATGATGTGCCTTTGGACAAGGTCCGTTCCTTTGTGCTGGATGTTGCCCAGGAGATGGAGCAGGAGCACGCCGACGTGGTCAATGAGATCGAATCTACCGGAAACCTCAGCGGTCCTGCCATCGAGACCATTCGCTCGGTGCTGGACAATGCCAAGAAGCGGGTGAGTGCCACATGGCAAGCATAAAGGAGATCCGTACCCACATCAAGAGCGTGGAGCAGACCCTGAAGATCACCAACGCCATGTATCTCATCTCCTCCGCCAACCTGCGGAAGGCCCGCAAGCAGCTCACCGATGTGGAGCCGTACTTTCAGAAGATCGAAACCACCATCTCCGATATTCTGCACCACTCTCCGGAGATCGACCATCTCTTCTTTGACAAGCGCCCTGACATTCTGCCTCAGGACCGGAAGATCGGCTATATCGTAGTCACCGGTGACAAGGGCCTGGCCGGCGCCTACAACCACAATATTTTGAAGCTGGCTGAACAGAAAATGAGCCAGAATCCTCACACCATCCTCTTTGTGGTGGGGCAGGTGGGGCGGACTTACTTCCAGGAGCGCGGCATCCCCATTGATGTGGAGTTCCTCTATACCGCCCAGGACCCCACGATGGCCCGGGCCCGGGACATTGCCGAACTGATGCTGGACCTCTACTCAGCCGGCCAGCTGGATGAGGTATATGTCATCTTCACCAGGATGGTGACCTCTTTCCAGATGGAGCCCACCATCCATAAGCTCCTGCCCCTGGATGCCGATGCCTTCCCCAAGTACGAGGCAAACCGGGACGCCTACAACCGGGACGTGACCTATGTCCCCTCGGTTAAGGCGGTCATGGACCGTCTGGCGCCCGGCTATGTGAAGGGCGAGATCTTCGGCGCTCTGGTGGAGTCTTACTGCTCTGAGCAAAATGCCCGTATGACAGCCATGAAGTCCTCCAGCGACAACGCAAGGACCATGCTGCAGAATCTGAACCTGTCCTATAACCGGGCCCGTCAGGCCGCGATCACTCAGGAGATCACCGAGGTGGTGGGCGGAGCCCAGGCTGCGCGGTAAGCGGCAGTTTAACGTAAGTATGTATGAACACCCGAAAGGGGAGTGCGATATGAACGAAAACAAAGGAACCATTGTACAGGTCATGGGACCTGTTGTAGACGTGGCTTTCACCAATGGCACACTGCCGGAGATCAAAGAAGCGCTGCCCGACCTGCGGGCGGGCACGCGCCAGGTGATGGAGGTCGCGCAGCATGTGGGCGGCGACACAGTCCGCTGCATCATGCTCTCTCCCAGCGAGGGCCTGGGCCGCGGCATGGAGGTGACCGCTACCGGCGCTCCCATCTCCGTGCCTGTGGGCGAGGAGGTGCTGGGCCGTATGTTCAACGTCCT
>CAUWEK010000214.1:0-8208 GCA_963557435.1 uncultured Dysosmobacter sp. | reverse complement strand
CTTTCGCGGAGCGGTATCTGGGGGCCTCCGGCCGGGAGAATGTCCGGCGGGCGCTGCTGCGGTGCGGCATGGGCAGCACGGCGGAGTTGTTCGTGGCCCAGATGCAGGACTACCTGGCCCTGGGCAGCGAGGGGCGGATCAACGTCCCCGGCGTGGCGGCGGGCAACTGGCGCTGGCGGATGGCCCCCGGCGCAGCCGCGGCCGGGCTGGCGGCGGAGATCCGGGCGCTGGACCGGCTGTACCGGGCGCTGGAGACGGGGGACACGGCGGCGTATCTGGCCGATTACCGCCGCTGCTGCGTCAATCTGGGCAAGCGGGTGCAGCTCATCAGTCCCCAGGGGCGTACGCAGGCCCTGGCGCTGGACGTGGACGACCAGTTCGGGCTGGTGGTGCGTCTGGACAATGGGGAGGAGCGGGTGGTCCGCTCCGGTGAGGTCTCCGTCCGGGGCATGGACGGCTACGTAGAATAGTATGAAAAAACGGACGGCATTTGAATGCCGTCCGTTTTTTGGTTCAGTTCCCGTCAATGTGGTTTTGGATGCGCTGCATGATCATCTCCAGGGCCACCAGATTGTGTCCACCTTCCAGCACCACGATGTCCGCGTACTTCCGGGAGGGCTCCACGTACCGCTCGTGCATGGGCTTGACGGTGGTCAGGTACTGGTTGACCACCGACTGGAGCGTGCGGCCACGCTCCTCCACGTCCCGCAGGCACCGGCGCAGGATGCGCACGTCCGCGTCCGTCTCCACGAAGATCTTGATGTCGAACATGTCCCGCAGGGCGGGGTTCTGGAAGATGAGGGTGCCCTCCACGATAATGACCTTGTTGGGCACCACGGTGACCGTCTTGTCCGTGCGGTTGTGCTCCACATAGGAGTAGACAGGGCACTGGACGCTGTGGCCTGCCTTGAGCTGGCGCAGGTGCTCCACCAGCAGCTCCGTTTCAAAGGCGGCGGGGTGGTCGTAGTTGACCTGGGCCCGCTCTTCGTAGGTCTTGCCCTCCTGGCGCTTGTAGTAGCTGTCGTGGCCGATGACGGTGACGGCGTCACCAAAGTGCTCTTTCAGGTGCCGGGTCAGGGTGGTTTTCCCGGAGCCGGTGCCGCCGGCGATGCCGATGAGGATGGTATCCATGCAACTTTCTCCCTTCCGCGGTACCTGGAAACAAAATCACCGCATAATTCGTCTTATTATACAGCCTGCGCCGCAAAACCGCAAGAGATGCACCGGGGAGACGGGGAAAATTCCGCCTCTGCTGAAAAATGGCGAAAAAGCAAAAATTCCGCCCCGGTGTACTTGACGGCAGAGCGGAAAGCCGATATTATGTTATGTAAAGTATGCGACCATTCGGAAGGAGTACCCTTATGGCTATGAAACGCTGCCCCGTTTGCGGGGAAAAATATTCCGATACATATAAAAACTGTCCCTTCTGTGAGGAGGAGGCGGCTGAGCGCAGCGGCGGCAAGATCCGACGCGGCGGCAGACGCTCTGCCTCCAAGGGCCAGCCCAATCTGCTGACGCCCACGCTGGTGGTGCTGATCCTCATCATGCTGGCGCTTTTGGTCTATCTGCTCTTCGGCGACCAGTTCCAGAAAAAAGAGGAGACGCCCAACACGCCGGTGGAGGAGGTCACGCCCGGTGAGGAGGAGACCGGCGAAGGCGAGACGCCTGCCGGCGAGGACGGCGAGGTGGATATGCCGGAAGATCCCTCCGTGCCCTCCACCGGGGATGACACCCAGGAAGAGCCGGACACCTCCGGTGAGCTGACTTATGAGACGGCCTCCGCCCTGCCGGACGGCCTGACCCTGAGCACCACGGACTTTACCCTCAAGACTGTGGGCGAGAGCCACACTGTCACCGTCTCCGGCGGCAGCGGCAGCTATACCTGGATCAGTGAGGACGAGGGCATTGCCTCTGTGGACTCCAGCGGCAAGATCACCGCTGTCTCCCGGGGCACGGTGAACGTGCTGGTGACGGACGGCAGCAAGAAGGCCGTGTGCATCGTCCGGTGCAACGTCAGCGGGGACAGCGCTTCCTCTTCGTCCGGCACTACCAGCACCAGCACATCGTCCTCCAGCCTGAAGGCAGGTTCCGCCGTGGTGACCAATGCCGGAAACGGCGTGTTCGTGCGCTCCGGCCCCGGCACGGAGAACGAGGCCCTGGCCACCCTTTCCAACGGCGCAGAGGTCAAGATCGTGGAGAGCGCCGGCAGCGGCTGGTACAAGATCACCTTTGCCGGCAACGGCGGCGCGGACACCACCGGCTATATGAAGGGCGAGTTCCTGGCCAATCAATAAGGAAGAAAAAGATCCCCGGATGCTATGCATCCGGGGATCTTTCATTGCGTATGGCCGGGAAATGTGGTATCATATCAAACTGTATCAGTATGTGAAGAGCAAGGAGCATAGCTATGACCACTCGTGAATTTCAGCAAAAGTCGCCGCTGGCGATCTTCCTTTCCTATTTCCGGCCCCACCGGAAGCTGTTCATCATGGACCTTTCCTGCGCGCTGATGATCTCCCTGATCGATCTGGCGTTCCCTTATGTCTCCCGCTGGTGCATGTACGAGCTGCTGCCCCAGAATGCCTACCGCACGTTTTTCGCGGTGATGGCGGTGGTGTTCGTGGCGTTTGCCCTGCGGGCGGTGTTCCAGTATATCATCTGCTACTGGGGCCATACCTTCGGCATTCTGGTGGAGGCGGACATCCGCCGGGATCTGTTCCGCCACATGCAGGAGCTGAGCTTTGACTACTACGACCGCAACCGCACCGGCCAGCTCATGAGCCGCCTGACCGCGGACCTCTTCGACATCACGGAGCTGGCTCACCACGGCCCGGAGGATATCTTCATCTCCGGCGTGACCATTGTGGGTTCTCTTGCCATCATGTTCACCATCCAGTGGCAGCTGGCGCTGGTGATCGCGCTGATCCTGCCGGTATTCTTCGCCGTGGTGTGGAAGTGCCGCAAGTCCATGAACGATGCGTCCCGCCATGTCAAGCAGCGCACCGCCGTCATCAACGCCGATATCGAGTCGGGCCTGTCCGGCATCCGCACCGCCAAGGCCTTTGCCAACGAGGAGGCGGAGCTAAAGAAGTTCGACACCTCCAACGACAGCTTCAAAACCTCCAAGCGGGCGTTTCACAAGGCCATGGGCCGCTTCAACGCCACCATGGAGTTCTTTTTGACCATCCTTTCCGTGGCGGTCATCGCCGTGGGCGGTCTGCTCATCATGCAGGGCCGCATGGACACGGTGGACCTCATCACCTTCAGCCTGTATATCACCACGTTCGTCAACCCCGTCCGCAAGCTCTCCAACTTCGCCGAGCTTTTTGCCAACGGCACCGCGGGCCTGGGCCGGTTCATCGAGCTGATGCGGGAGGAGCCCGCCATGCAGGACGCGCCGGACGCCAAGGTGCTCACTGACGTCCGCGGACAGGTGGACGTGGACCATGTGAGCTTTGCCTACCAGGATGACCTGGACGTGCTCCACGATGTGGACCTGCACATCCGCCCCGGCGAGACGGTGGCGGTGGTGGGCCCCTCCGGCGGCGGCAAGTCCACGCTGTGCCAGCTGATCCCCCGGTTCTACGATGTGACGGAGGGCGCTGTGCGCATCGACGGGCAGGACGTGCGCTCCGTGACCCAGGAGTCTCTTCGGCAGAACGTGGGCGTGGTGCAGCAGGAGGTATTCCTCTTCGCGGCCAGCATCCTGGAGAACATCCGCTACGGCCGTCCCGGCGCCACGGAGGAAGAGGTGGCCCGGGCAGCCAAGCTGGCGGAGATCTACGACGATATCATCGCCATGCCCGATGGCTTCAACACCTATGTGGGTGAGCGGGGCGCCCTGCTCTCCGGCGGACAGAAGCAGCGCATCTCCATCGCCCGTATTTTCCTGAAAGACCCTCCGGTCCTCATTTTGGACGAGGCAACCTCCGCGCTGGACAGCGTGACGGAGGCCAAGCTCCAGGAGACCTTTGAAAAGCTCTCCCGCGGGCGTACCACCATCATCATCGCCCATCGTCTCTCCACCGTCCGCAACGTCGACCGTATCGCCGTCATTGAAGAGGGCCGCATTGCCGAGCTTGGCACCCACGAGGAGCTGATGGCGAAGAACGGCGCCTATGCCTCCTTGGTGCGGACCCAGGAGCTGCGCCATGGATAAGGGAGCGCTGCTGGACCGGCTGGGGGCGGCCGGCGAGGAGCGGCTGGTCCTTTCCCGGGTGCTGGACCGCTATGCCCAAAGCTGCCGCCGGGGAAGCGGTGAGGCCACGGATTTCCTGACGCCCCAGCAGCGGCTGCGGTCGCTGGACCTTCTGCGCCTGGCGGGAGCCGGGGAGAGCGACTATGTATGTACCGGCGGCTACCCGGAGGCGGAGCGGCAGGTGATCATGTTCCTGCCGGACTGGCTGGAGGCGGAGACGGCGGAGACCATGAGCCCCATCCGCTGCCTGCGAGCGTCCTTCCGGGCGGAAAAACCCCTGAGCCACCGGGACTTTCTGGGCAGCCTCATGGGCATGGGCGTTGCCCGGGAAAAGGTGGGCGACATTCTGGTGACGGAAGAGAGCGCGGACATCCTGGTACTGGACACGGTGGCGGACTTCCTGGTGCAAAGCTGGGACAGCGCCGGACGGACGCGGCTGCATCTTCAGGAGGTGGAGCGCAGCTGCATCCACATTCCTCAGGCGTCCACGGAGGAGGTGCGGGACACGGTTTCCTCGCTGCGGCTGGATGCGGTGATCGCCGCGGGAATGCGCATGTCCCGGGGAAAGGCGGCGGAGCTGGTGTCCTCCGGCCGAGTGCAGGTGAACTGGATGGAGTGCACCAAGGCGGACAAGCTCCTGGCGGAGGGAGACACGGTCTCTGCCCGGGGCTTTGGAAAATTTCGACTGGCGGAGGTGGGCGGCACCACGAAAAAGGGCCGCATCTCCGTGACGCTGCTGCGGTATGTGTGAGGAAGGGAGCGGACGCCATGACGAAGTACGAATATGAATTTGAGACGGTGAACTGCGACAGCGCCTCCGGGTACAGCCTTTTCGGCGGTGTGGGTCTGACCACGGAAGGACACAGGGAAATCATTGCCCAGCGGGCATCAGATGGCTGGCGGTTCGTGGGTGTCATCCCTGCCAGCCAGCGGGCCGGGGGATTTATCGAAACTGTGGATTTGGTGTTTGAACGGCCTGTGGCCGAAGCGTAAGGAGGCATATTATGGATCAAAAACAGATCGACCGGATCAACGAACTGGCCCGCAAGGCCAAGAGCCCCGAAGGACTTACGGAATGGGAAGCGGCGGAGCGCGCCGCCCTGCGCCGGGAGTACGTGGACGCGGTGCTGGGCAACCTGAAAGGACAGCTGGACCGCACCTACATCGTGGATGAGCAGGGCAATCAGCACAAGCTGAAAAAGAAAGGGGAGTAAGGCGTGGCTTCCCAAAAGAAGAAAACAGACTGGGGCTGGCCGCTCATTATCGTGCTGTTTGTGATCGGCGCGTGGCCCATCGCCCTGGTGCTGCTTCTCATCAAGCTTTTCAAAAGCGACGGGCAAAAGCAGCGCGTGCAGGCGCCGCCTCTGTCCGGGAGCATCCCGGAAAAAAAGGAGACGGCGTCCAAGGCGCGCAAAGGGGCCGGGGTGACCCGCTCCCCCGCGGAAAAGCGGTCCACGGCCCGGATGCTGCGGATCATAGGCGCCATCGTGGCCGCTGTGGGCCTGGTGGCTTGTTGGGAGCCCATCCAGATGATGATCTTCATGGGTGGGGTGGATCTTTGGTATGTGGAGGATCTGCTGGCGGCTCTGGCGCTGACTGCCGGCGGCGTGGCGATGCTGTGCAGCGGCACCGTCATGGACCGTCGGCTCAAGCGGTACGCCAAGTATCTGGCGGTCCTGGGGGACTATGAGGCCATGTCCCTGGAGCAGCTGAGCCGCACCCTGGGCTTTTCCCGCGGCCAGGTGGAGCGGGACCTGGAGAAAATGCTGGATCAGGGCTACTTCGGTCCCACGGCTTACCTGAACATGGAGCTGGGGTATCTGTTCCGCAGCGGCAAGGCCATGGAGGAGCTGCGGGCCAAGCAGGCGGCACAGGCCGCCCAGGCGCCCAAGGAGGCGGAGGAGGGCTACTCTGGCATCCTGCGCAGCATCCGCCGGGCCAACGATGCCATTGCAGACCCGGTGCTCTCCGCCAAGATCGACCGGCTGGAGGAGATCACCGCCCGCATTTTCCGGGCGGTGGAGGAGGACCCCAGGAAGGCCGGGCGCATCGATACGTTCCTCAACTATTACCTGCCCACCACCCAGAAGCTGCTGGACTCCTATGCGGAGTTTGAGGCCGCCGGTGTGGAGGGAGAGAACCTGCGCCAGGCAAAGGGCCGCATCGAATCCACCATGGATGCCATCATCCGGGGCTTCGAGCACCAGCTGGACGAGCTGTATAAGGCGGACGCCATGGACGTGGACAGCGATATCCGGGTCATGGAGACCATGCTCCGACGGGATACGGCCACGGTGGAGGAGGACTTCGGTCTGGGCGCCGCGGCGGAGCGGAAGAAAAAAACATAACAGCACTTACGGCAGGGCGGACCCGGTTTCCCGGGCCCGCCTTGTTGGCAAAATGCATAAAACACAAATGACCACCTGGGGAAAACATCCAAAGGAATTATGTTAAAATAGACAATAAAATAGAAAATTAATTGGATAAAATCACAATTAATTAGCGGCGAAAACCAGACCCCGCAGAGAGAATGGCGACAAAACCACCAAAATGGGAAGCCGGATTTCTCTACCGCCATCGGGGCCTGTTCAATTGACATGGCGTGGCAGGAAAGGATATACTGGATATGCTGACAAGCGTCCCTAAAAAGGTGTTAATTCGCCGATTTTCGAACACTGTGAAACATTTGAACGAGGAGGATCAGACATGAAAGACATCGTAGAGATCCGCTGGCACGGCCGTGGCGGCCAGGGCGCAAAGACCGCGTCCCTGCTGCTGGCGGACGCCGCCTTCAACACGGGCAAGTATGTCCAGGGTTTCCCGGAATACGGCCCGGAGCGTATGGGCGCACCCATCACGGCGTACAACCGGATCAGCTCTGAGCGGAGCACTGTCCACTCCAACATTTATTTCCCCGACTATGTGGTCGTGGTGGATGAGACCCTGCTCTCCGCCGTGGACGTGACCGCCGGACTGAAGAAGGAAGGCGCCATCGTCATCAACTCCAGCAAGACCCCCGCTGAGCTGCGTCCCCTGCTGAAGGGTTACGAGGGCAAGGTGTGCACCATCGACGCCGGCAAGATCTCCGAGGAGGAGCTGGGCAAGAACTTCCCCAACACCCCCATGCTGGCTGCCATCGTGAAGGTTTCCGGCGTTGTGGAGCCTGACGAGTTCGTCAAGGATATGGAGGCTTCCTTCAAGCACAAGTTCGCCTCCAAGCCCCAGGTCATCGAGGGCAACATGCGTGCCCTGAAGCGTTCTATGGAGGAGGTACAGGTAGGATGAGTCATCTGGCTAAGGATATGACGCCCAGCGTCACTTGGAAGGATATTACCCCCGGCTGCAACATTTTCGAGGGCGGCACCTCTGTCACCGTGGAGACCGGCGACTGGCGCACCATGAAGCCCGTCATCGACTGGGACAAGTGCAAGCAGTGCCTGCTGTGCGCTCCCGTGTGCCCTGACATGTCCATCCCCGTGGGTGCCGATGGCAAGCGCGGCGATTTCGACTACTTCTTCTGCAAGGGCTGCGGCATCTGCGCGAACGCCTGCCCCTTCGGCGCCATCACCATGGTCAAGGACGAGAAATAAGGAGGGGATAACTATGGGAATCAGAGAAAGACTTTCCGGCAATGAGGCCATTGCCTACGCAATGAAGCAGATCAACCCGGACGTGATGGGCGCGTTCCCCATCACCCCGTCCACCGAAATCCCCCAGTATTTCTCCACTTACGTGGATAACGGGGAAGTGGACACCGAGTTCATCGCTGTGGAGTCCGAGCACTCCGCCATGTCCACCTGCATCGGCGCCGAGGCTGCCGGCTGCCGTGCCATTTCCGCCACTTCTTCCTGCGGTCTGTGCTACATGACCGAGATGCTGTATGTGGCTGCTTCCGACCGTCTGCCCATCACCCTGGCGGTCTCCTGCCGTGCTCTGTCCGGCCCCATCAACATCAACAACGACCACTCCGACGCCATGGGCGTGCGTGATGCCGGCTGGCTGATGCTGTT
>CAUWEK010000213.1:0-8425 GCA_963557435.1 uncultured Dysosmobacter sp. | reverse complement strand
GGGCTGGCCCCTCTTCTCCGGCAGGCCTATCCCAAGTCCGCACAGGTATCTTCCATATAAACGGCCAGAGAGCGCGTACCGCAGCAGATGCGATACGCGCTCTCTTTATATGAAGAAACTACTCGTTTTCGTATTCGCGCCTCTTAGAACGCTATCCGAAACAGGTCATGGTCAGCGTTGCAACTGTCATAAGGCAAAGACCAATTCCGGCTCTTTTGCTTAGCTTCTCTCCAAACGCAAAATAGGAAAATGCGATTGTGATAAGGATGCTCATCTTATCGATCGGAACAACTATGCTTACCACTCCGTTTTGAATGGCATAGTAATAGCACAGCCACGAAGCACCTGTTGCAATGCCGGAAAAGAATAAAAAGATCAATTCCTTCTTGTCAAGATGCCGGAGTTGGGATTGCTTGCCCTTCATAAAGACGATGGCCCATGCCATGATCAAAACGACAACCGTTCGGATGGCAGTCCCCAGATTAGATTCCACTCCGGTTATACCGACCTTTCCCAGAATGGATGTCAGTGCGGCAAACACCGCTGAACCGATTGCATAGAAAATGTATGTATGGTCTGTGATCTCACGGCTGCTTTTCTTTTTCTCCACCATTAAAATGATCCCGGCGCCGAGCATGAAAGTGCTGGCCAATTTAATGAAGAGATGTTCTGTCTCTCCAAAGCAAATGATTGCCAGCAGGACGGAGAGAATCGTGCTGGATTTGTCAATGGGAACGACCTTGTTTACATCTCCAATAGACAGCGCTTTAAAATAACACATCCACGAAGCGCCTGTCGCAGCCCCGGACAGGATCAAAAACAACAGCGAACCAGAATTGATCTGCGTGATGGTTTTGGCAGAGCCAACTACAAAAACCATCAGCCAGGAAAACGCCAATACGACAACCGTCCGTATAGCGGTTGCAATATCAGAGTCCGTTTTTTTGATTCCGCATTTTGCGAGAATGGCAGTTAATCCTGCAAAAACGGATGATAAAATTGCTGCCACTAACCACATTTCCTGTTCCTCCAATGATACGCTTTTGCCCACCGAGAGGTTTATGGCGGCTTACATGAAGCTATACCCGCAGAGAATCTCCGCTCCGTGTGCGTGTTTAGGGACTTGCCGCTCATAGTGGTTTTTGCAATCATGACGCGATAGCCTAAACTATACCGCTTCTCTCACATAAATGTTTTCTTATGTCACCGGCTTTTTGCCGGAAAATATCTAGCTGCACGGGTTGAACGCTCCGTCAGAAAGGAATTCATTTCGTCTTAGGTGAATCCTGACAGATAGAATGTGCACATTTTTCTGTAAGCATCTTCAGCTTTTCTGCAAACTGCTCCGGCGGCATACATTCTTTGGCTCGCAGCCAGCGTCCCATGGTGCATATCACCGCATCGCAAAAAAATCCAAAATAAATTCGTCTGCTTGTTCCCCTTCAAACAGGTTGGAAATGCGCTCTGCTATAAACGGACGAGTATATTCCTGGAAGTGTTCGCTGAAGGAATTTTGCCCTTTGATCTGCAGGGCTTTGCGGTAGAACGAATGGTTCTGGTAAAAATATCGGCAGTTTTTTTCGATAAAGGACCATCGTTCCGTATAACCGGCACTCAAATTTTCGAGCTTGATGAGCTCCATAAATTCTGTATCAAAAATCCAATTTACAAGGTCGTATTTATCCTTGAAATGATAGTAAAAGCTCTTTCGGCTCATGTTGCAGCGCTGGCAGATCTGCGCCACATTGATTTTGTCAAAGGGCTGCTCCGCCATCAGTTCTTTCAAAGAAGCTGCCAATGCCCGCTTTGTAATATTGGAATCTGCCACACACAGTCTCCTTTCATCACATCCGCAAATGCTCCACCAAAATCAAGACCCCCATGAGAAGTAATACGATTCCGCCTGTCGCTTCGGCTCTTGCTTTGTATTTGGCTCCAAAGTGATTCCCAATTTTCACACCGGCCACAGAAAAGGCAAATGTTGTCAGTCCAATCATAAGAATAGCCGGGAGAATGTCCACTTTCAAAAACGCAAAGGATACACCCACAGCCAATGCGTCGATGCTGTCAGCGACAGCCAGAGGGAACATGACTTGCGGAGCGAAGGAGGCTTCCATTTTCCTGACTGGCTCCCGAGATTCCCGGAGCATATGAATTCCAATCGCCGCCAACAGGATAAAGGAGATCCAGTGATCCAGGCTTTCAATGGCGGATCGGAAACCGCTGCCCAAGACATAACCCAGCAGCGGCATGACCGCCTGCGAGCCTCCGAACCAAAGCCCCGCGGACAGCAGGTGTTTTGGCTTCACCCGCTCCACAGAAAGGCCTTTGCAGATCGCAATGGCAAAGGCATCCATGGAGACACCGATAGAAATAGCCATAAGTTCTCCGAGTCCCATATATTTACCTCCCAAATATTGAGTTGGCAGGTAAAAAAAGAGACTTACCTGCCCAGACAGATAAGTCTCGTCATTTAAGATAATACCAGGAAAGTTCCAGTATGTTGGTATCACCACACCAAAGTGCTGACTACTCCCTTACATAGCAGCAAGTATACCATATGGCCGGAATATTCTCAACACAATTCGACCGTTCATCTTTGGACAAATCCGCCTTTGTGTCCCAATTTGCTCTGTGCGGTCTTCCTGGCAGTCAGCCGATTCCATTGGCGGGATTTAGACGGATCATAAGATGCCTTCACAAGGAACAGGAAGATTACCACGCTGGCCACAGAATTCATTGCAGGAACGCCCGGTGTGGAGCCGTCGATGCAGGAGAGGACCGATAGATGAAAAGCGTCGGAACGATGGTGCCGGGCATCCGCTCAAAACACCGAGGAATGCATGGCCGCCTTGTTTACGATAGAGATGATTGCTGCTGTCAGAGCAAGCACACACCTGCACACATTCAAAATTCCCGTTTTTCCGGGCACTTTGCAGAGAAGAACTTAACTTGACAGGGAAAACAGCCCTCTGTCAAGGAATTTTTTTGAAGGATTTGGGACAAACGACTGGTTTTGTCGCAAAATGTAACACTAACGATGGAACTGAGGAAAAGTGTAACGCGTGCAGGGCTTTGCCCAATGAAACGGTCTGATTTTATGATTACAATATTCCTCACATGAGACAGATAAGGAGGATTTCGCTTGACATTTCATCAGCTTTCGCCTGCTGAGGCCATACACATGCTGGATTCCGACCCCGCCAGCGGCCTGAACACGCAGCAGGTGCAGGAAAAACGAACACAATTTGGGGAGAATAAGCTGAAGGAAAAGAAGAAAAAATCAGCCTTTCAGCGATTCCTGGCCCAATTCAAGGACGTTATGATCTTGATCCTGCTGGCAGCCGCAGCGGTCTCCTTTGCCATTGCCTGCGTAGAGGGGGAACCAAAGGAATTTTTTGAGCCCGTGCTCATTTTGCTGATCGTCATACTCAACGCTATTATGGGTGTCATGCAGGAGAGCAAGGCGGAAAAGGCTCTGGATGCATTGAAAAACTTATCTGCCCCTCACGCAAGGGTCATTCGTGACGGGCAGGAGGCTGTGATCGATGCATCGCAGCTGGTCCCAGGCGACATCATTCGTCTGGAAGCCGGTGACTTCATCCCCGCGGATGCCCGCCTCCTCCACAGTGTCAGCCTCAAATGTGAGGAATCCGCCCTGACCGGCGAATCGGTCCCCTCTGAAAAAGACGCCATGGCGGTGGTGGCGGAAAATGCCCCGTTGGGAGACCGCAGCAACATGGTGTTTTCCGGCTGCTCCGTTACCTACGGAACCGCTGTGGCCGTGGTGACTGCCACCGGCATGAATACGGAGATGGGGCGGATCGCCGACCTGCTGGACAGCGCGGATGACAGCCAGACGCCGCTGCAGAAAAAGCTGGCCCAGCTGGGCAAATACCTGGGCATTCTGGCCCTGGCGGCTTGCGCCATCATTTTTGTGGTGGGCCTTGCCAACGGCATTCCTCCGCTGGAGATATTCATGACTGCCGTCTCTCTGGCGGTCTCCGCCATCCCCGAAGGGCTGCCCGCCATTGTTACGGTGGTTCTCTCCATCGGCGTACAGCGGATGGTCAAGAAAAACGCTTTGATCCGCCGCCTGCCCGCTGTGGAGACGCTTGGCAGCGCCTCTGTCATCTGTTCGGACAAGACCGGCACCCTGACCCAGAACCGCATGACCCTTGTAAAGGCATATGTGGACGGGCAGGATGCTCCCGAAGCCATCAGCACACAAAACTCCGACCCGGTGCGCAAGCTGCTCCGGTATGCCAGCTTGTGCTGTGACGGTACCGTGACCTTTCATGATGGACAGGAACAGCATATCGGCGACCCCACCGAGACCGCCATTGTCCTTGCCGCCCACAAGAACGGAATGCCGAAGGACGCTTTGGAGAAACAGTATCCCCGCCTGGCGGAGCTGCCCTTTGACTCTGACCGGAAACTGATGACCACGGTCCACCAGATGGATGGAAAATGTATTGCCATCGTCAAGGGCGCCTTTGACATGATGGTTCCCCGGTGTGTAGCCGGAGATCTGGAGACCGCTCGGAGCATGGTTGACACGATGAGCTCTGACGCCCTGCGAGTTCTGGCCATCGCTTATAAGGAGATCGACGCTCTGCCTGAAAATCCCTCTTCGGAGAATCTGGAATGCGGCTTGACCCTCATGGGGCTGGTTGGCATGATCGACCCTCCGCGGCCGGAGGTAAAGACTGCGGTCGATGTCTGCCGCAGGGCCGGCATCAAGCCGGTCATGATCACCGGCGACCATGTGGTGACCGCCGCGGCCATCGCCAGAGAACTGGGCATTTTGCAGCCGGGGGACAAGGCTATCACCGGCAGCGAGCTGGATGCCATGGAGGATGGACAGCTGGACCAGGAGGTGGAGCATATCTCCGTGTATGCCCGGGTCTCTCCGGAAAACAAGATCCGCATCGTAAAAGCCTGGCAGCGCAAGGGACAGGTGGTCTCCATGACCGGCGACGGCGTCAATGACGCGCCGGCGCTCAAGGCCGCCGATATCGGTTGTGCCATGGGCATCACTGGTACGGATGTTGCCAAGGGCGCGGCGGATATGACGTTGACCGATGACAATTTCTCCACCATCGTGGATGCCGTCCGGGAAGGCCGTGGCATCTACGCCAACATCCGCAAAGTAGTTGGATTCCTGCTAGGGACCAACATTGGCGAGGTCATCACGGTATTTACCGCTATGCTGCTCTGGCACAAAACGCCGCTGCTGTCCATGCAGCTTCTGTGGATCAACCTGGTGACCGACAGTATGCCCGCTATTGCTCTGGGCATGGAGGCGGTGGAGCCGGACATCATGGATCACAAGCCCCGCCCCAAAGACGAAGGGATCTTTGCCCATGGCCTGGGTATCCGGGTCGTCCTTCAGGGCGCTATGTTTGCCGTGCTCTCCCTGATCGCCTTTGTCGTGGGAGAAAACGCCGTGGGCTCCCTGGCTGGCGGCCAGACCATGGCCTTTATGGTCTTGTCCCTGTCCCAGGTCATTCAAGCTTATAATATGCGCTCGGATCACTCCCTGTTCAAAATCGGGCCCTTTACCAACCACAAGCTGAACTGGGCCTGCCTTGTCTCGTTCCTCCTTATTTTCCTTGTTTTGTTTACACCGGTGCGGATTGCTTTTGGACTGGTCATTCTTCCCGGAAAGACCTATCTGTTTGGATTTGGACTTTCCCTGATCCCAATCATTGTTATGGAGCTGTCCAAAGCCTTTGGATTGATCAAGCATCAGCATTAAAAACCGCCATGATCTTTCGGGGGGACTGTCCGCAGGACAGTCCCTCTTTCTAAAAGGAGCCCGTTATGAGAAAACATCGTCTATGGCGAGTTACAGGATGTGTCCTGGGCGGAGTCCTTTTGGGGCTTGCAGTTGTTTTGTTCCTGTATTCGGACATTTCCCCGCAGACAATTTTAACCGATGCTCTGCAGAACCCCCTTTTGACTGCGGGGCTGCTGCTGTTGCTTTACATGCTGAAAAGCCTCACCATATTCTTCCCGCTGCTGATACTGGAGATGGCGGCAGGATACCTCTTTCCGGCACCGGCGGCTTTGATCATCAACTTCCTTGGAATAGGGATCGTCCTGACCATCCCTTACTGGATCGGACGCGCCTTAGGCCTCCGTCAGGTCAGCAAGCTGACCCGGAAATATCCTAAATTTCAAGCCATCATGGAAAAACAGCAGAACCATTCCTTTTTTCTGTGTTTTTTCCTGCGCGTGATCAGCTGCTTACCAGGAGATATTGTCACTATGTATTTAGGCGCCACGCACACACCGTTTTCCCATAATCTGCTGGGAGGTACGCTGGGAATTCTCCCGGGAATGATATTGGCTACCTTTATGGGGGTCAACATCCAGGATCCATCCTCGCCCGCTTTTTGGATCTCCGCGGCACTTTCTGTTGGCCTGGCGGTCTTATCGATCGTGCTTTACTATGTCTATTTGAAGCGGCAAAAGGGAAGGGGGGACCATGCATGAATCAAAGATGGTTTCGGCAATTATTCCGCCGGCGGATCCTGGTGATCTTTCTGCTGGTCGCTCAGGCTGCATTTTTGATCCATCTGCTGGTCCGGGGCGGGCGGATCTCTCAAACCTTAAACGCAGTACTGACGGTCCTGAGCTTTTTAACGGCGCTGCACATTGTGTCCAAACGGGATAAGGCGGCCTATAAAACAGCCTGGGTATTTTTGATTCTGCTCTTTCCGCTATTTGGCGGACTGCTCTATCTCATGTTCCATTTTCAGGGGCCCACCCGCAGCCTGGCCCAAAAGGTCCGCGCCGCAGAGACAGAAAACGCAGCGCAGTTTGCTCTGCCCGGAACAGGATATGATGCGGCCAAAGAATGCGTAGGAGAGCTGTTCCCACAGGTGCGTTACCTTCAGGACACCGCCGGCTTTCCCGTCTACGATCAGACCTCGGTGCGTTATTTTTCCCCCGGCGAAAGACTGCTTGAGGCCCTGCTGCCTGCTCTGGAGCAGGCAGAGCATTATATCTTTCTGGAGTTCTTCATTGTGCAGGAGGGGCACATGTGGGATTCGATCCTGTCCATTCTGAAGGAAAAGGCATCCAAAGGCGTAAAGGTGCGCCTGATATACGACGATATTGGCTGCTTCCTCCTTTTGCCGCAAAACTATCCCCAGCAGCTGCGGCAATTTGGAATCGAATGCGTGCGCTTCAATCCCTTCCGGCCCTTCCTGACGGCCAAGCAAAATAACCGGGACCACCGGAAAATTATTTCCATTGATGGGAAGGTGGCCTATACCGGCGGGATCAATCTGGCCGATGAGTATATCAACGCCATCGAAAAGTACGGACACTGGAAGGACGCGGGAATTTTGGCGGAAGGTAAGGCTGCGTGGAGCTTTACCATCATGTTTTTGGAGATGTGGCAGATCTGTACCGGGCAGCGGGAGGATCTTCAGGCCTATTATCCCTGGTCACAACAGCCTTGCACCGTCTCTTCGGAAGGGTTTGTGCAGCCCTACGCCGACAGCCCGCTGGATACAGAAAATGTAGGGGAGCACGTCTATCTTCAGATCCTCAATCAGGCCCGGGACTATGTTTACATCAACACACCCTATCTCATTGTGGACGACAGTATGGTATCCGCCTTAACGCTGGCGGCAAAACGCGGCGTGGATGTGCGGATCATTACGCCCCACCGATGGGACAAATGGGCCATCCACATGACCACCCGCTCTTACTATCGGGATCTGGTCCGCGCGGGGGTCCGGGTCTATGAATATGAAAAGGGCTTCATGCACGCAAAGACCTTTGTGTGCGATGACCGGGTCGCCACCGTGGGCACCACCAATTTGGATTTCCGAAGTCTGTATCTCCACTTCGAGTGCGGAGCGCTCCTGTTCGGCAGCCCCGCAATCCGGGACATCAAGCAGGATTTTCTTGCTACCCTCCAGACTTGCCGCCCCATTCTGGAGGAAAACTGCCGCGGTAATTTCCTGGTGCATCTGTTTCAGGATATTCTTCGCCTGTTCGCACCGCTGATGTAACCAAAGAAAGGCGTTTTCCATGCTGGATGCCTCGGAAAAAGGAGTGTTTGATCAGCAAATGGGGCATTGAAACGGTTATCTGCTGTGTTTTGATTCATCTACCTCCACAGAAATACTGGGGCTTTTTACCGGCGTGGTACTGGAGAGTGTGGGGACCTTCGATCCGGCCAGAGCCATTTTCCGCAGAAAAGTGAAAGGGAAGGATTCTTATGAAAATTGACTGGAGATCCTGCGTCAGGATCGGTACCTCCGTGTTTGCTTTGTATCTATGCATTACTTACTGGCCTGCCGCTGCTGACTTGCTTTGCAGTCTGCTTCAGGCTGCCGCACCGCTGCTGCTGGGCTGTGTTCTTGCGTACGCCATCAACATTTTGATGAGCTTCTACGAAGTG
>CAUWEK010000212.1:0-8737 GCA_963557435.1 uncultured Dysosmobacter sp. | reverse complement strand
GCTCTTTGACCACATGTTTGACCACAGACAGCGCCGGAGCACTCGGAAACAGTGGAATTAAGAGTGTCAAAGAGTGAGCGGAATGTAGCGGAAAGGACTATAAGTTACTATAAACAACTATAAAAAATGCCTAGAGACTCTTTGAAACTAGAACCCATTAAAAGCCATCAGAAAAACTAATAGTATCAGAACGAACCGTACAACATGAGAGCGCGGTCTGCCGTGCAAGTTGCCTCCGGCCTGCGGATACCAGGGCGGCAGTTATAATTTCATTGCTGAGAGAGATTCCTGCTCCGCTTTACAGTTATGTGCCTGCATGAAAGCAAATATTTCCCGGTAGGCACAGAGCATAGGTGACTGCATGACTTTCCGATCTTCTGCGGTCAGCGGACGGTAATGTCCTGCCTGGAAACAAGCTTGCAGGGTAGCAAGATCCATTCCTGAAGCGGCAAATGGAATTCCGGTTTTTTGTTTCAGGTTTTCCAGTATCAAAAACCCGTATGGATCCAGATCTCCATAATGCAGATAAACAGCATCCGGTTTGGAAGCGTAAACCATGCGAAGAAAACTTGCCCGTGCGGAATTTGGGAAACCACCCAGATATAAAACGGCTCGATCCTCTGAGGGAATGTCGTGATAGGTAGTGAGGTTTTCTACGGTGATGACGGTCCGGGTCTCCAAAAGGACAGACCGTATGGCGCTCAAGCCGTCAGAGGTCAAACCAATACCACCTGGAAGATCAGTAACACGGATACATGAGTCAGGAAACTCCAATATCCAGCCTCCCTTCAAATAGAGGTAGGTTGGATTTTCCAAAAGATTGTAATATTCCAGGATCTGCTTCTTTTCTACCGGCTGGTCTGTCAAATCGGAGAGAATACTGCGGATCATCCCGGAAATAGACTGAAAGTGCTTGGAGTCATGGAATACGGCCTCAGAAAAGTTGCGCACATAGGTCTCTTTCTTTAGCTGCCCGATTTTTTCCAGAGCCAGCAGAATATCCCGCAGTTTCTCAAGATTCCCCTGCAAGCCGTATCCCGGTGAACGCCCTGCCTGAAGTGCGGCTATCATCTCTCCGGCGAAGCGGCCGGAGAGAGTGTCCGGGTTTTGCCTCCAGGCCTCCAATAGAAGCTGCAGTTGCTCCTGCCGGGTTTCCTGGGCCGGTTTCCGCCCTAAAAATTCATAGATTTCCTGAATGTGGTCCAGCCGCAGAGTGATCTTGGTGTAGTATCCCTGGGCACTGCGGGGGGCGGCAACCATCTGCCAATTGGAAAGGCGCGACACCGCGTCATCAATGGCCTGCTCCTCCTCGCTCAGGTGGTCCCGGTATATAGGATAATGCTTTGCAAGATCGAAGGTTACCGCCCGCTGAGGCTTACCGGTCTGAGCAGAAGTCCCTTTCCTGCGTTCATAGCGATCCACCATCGCCGTGAGAATTTCGTGGGTGTAGTCCATCATTCCCTCACATCCTGATAAAACGGGCGGACAGCATTGCGTGTACCGCTTTTGATAATGGAACAGGTGGTGTCACAGTAGGGATGGATGGCCGAGGCCTTTTCCACTGTCGTGATCAGCACCGCCTGCAGCTGCATTTTGCGCAGCATCTGCATCATGGGGCGGATGCGGTCGCTGGTCATGCGGCTGAACGCCTCGTCCAGCAGTGCCAGGCGAATACTGTTTTCGCATTTGTCGTAGATCTGCAGCAGGGATGCACAGATTGCAATGTAGAACGGTGCCTGATTCTCTCCACCGCTGCTGTCCTGACTGACCGCGGAGAGCCGGGTCACGCCGCCGGTGATCTGGTTGCGGCACTCAATGTCATATTCCAGGTAGTACCGGTAGTCCACATAACGAGACAGCTCTGTGGCCAGCTGCTTTCCCTCCTGGCGGCGCTGGGCATTGGCTTTCAGCTCTGCCAAGATCCGCTCCATCAATTCGTTCACCTGTGTTTCGTAGGCCGGGTCATTGCGGGCCAAAAAATCTTCGATGCTGCCGTCCCCCTGGATCCGTCGGTTACTGTCCTGCATGATTACATCATAAAATGCCCGGCGTTCGGGATCGGCGCTGGCCTGGACAACGAACTGATAGACCTCCTCGCCGTACTGCAGGCTTTCCATTGTGCGGTTGAGTTCCCGGAATTGCCGCTTGGCGTTATAGATATCATCCTTCATCCGATACAGAATGTCTTCACGGAAGCGCTGGCGGCACCGCTCCTGTGCCTGGTGCAGACTGGTGGAGTACCGTTCCAGATCTACATGAATCAGCCGTTCCTGCTGTTCCCGGAAGGCCTCGATGCCATCCAGCCCCAGGGGATAGTCACAGGTATAGATGGTGTTATACTCCCGCTGCTTGGGGATCAGATGGTCCCGCAGCCATTCATCCAGCGCTTTATCCACTTGGTTTTGATAATTCGATTGATATTGTACGATCTTATCCGGGGGGCGGCTGCGGGCTGCGTCCTGATATTTTTTCTCTACCTCTGTCTGCAGCAGAGGCTCCTGCTGGCAAAACGCCAGCCAGCCTGCTCTGGCGTCTTCTGCCTTTCGGATGGCCTGCTCCTGCATCCCTTGTTTTTCCTGAACTTTATCCGTTCGGGAGCGGAGGGCGGCTTCAATTTCCACCCGCTTTTGATCCTGCCGCGTCCATTCTTCCTGACGGAGATGTTCGGCAGTGATCTTTGCCTGGAGAATAGGATTTTCCTTCCACATCTCGTATTCCTGCCGTGCCCGCTCCAGCGCCTGCCAACTGGCCTGGTGCCGCTGGACGCTGCCCCAGTTTTTGCGCAGATCCTCCAGAACGCTGCTGTGCAGAATGCGGCGGCATTGCTCCAGAATATCCCGCAGGGACTGTGCATGGGCGGAACACTCTGTCAGCTGTCCACGCAAAACTGAAAACTCATCCCGGGCGGCTTTCAGCTGCTGCTTGCGGGCTTCCATGCCGATATACAGCATGGGCGTGCGCAGACGTGCCAACCGATAAGGATAGTGCCGCAGAAGATCTTTTGTGGCACTCTGGGGATACGCTTCCAGCATCTCCGACGTATCGCAGCAGACGATCTGCCCCAGCAGGTTCTGCACATAGTATTTGACCAGCCAATTTTCACTGGTGACTTTGGCGGCAAGGGTGCTGGGCTGCGGGGAGGCGGCGTCTTTTCCGCCATCCCGTTCCAGAGCCGGACTGTCCAGAAGGCTGATCTGTCCCACCTCGGCTTTCAGATGCTCAAATACCCGTTTGGCGGTACGGTAATGCCGGGGGGAGACGAAAATGTCGAAGCGGCGGTTTCCCAGACAGGCTTCGATACACGCCTGCCAGTCAGGCTCCTGCACCGTCAGGATCTCGCAGAGAATGCGGGCATCGGCCTCCATGCCCTGCTGGGCCAGCTCCCGGTTGATGGCCTGGCAGACCCGTTTTGCCCGGTCCTGATCCGGATAGACCAACTGACCTTTTTCCAGTGTTTCGATTTTCGCCTGAAGGGTTTTCTGCCGATCCTTCAGCTGCTGGAGCTCGCTTCGGACCTGAAATTCCTCCTGATCCAGGGAATCCTCCCGCTCCCGAAGCAATTGTTCCATGGCGGTGAGCTGCTCCGTCTGCCGCTGCTCCGGCAGCTGCTCAATGGCATCCGGCATCTGTTCGGCCGGAAGTGCTCGTCCGCAGTCGGCCAGCTTTCGATTCAGAACTTCCAGCTCCTGTTTGGCGTTTTGCAGAGAGGAGAGGGCTTTTCGGGCCTCCGTGTAGTCCCTTTCCCGGGCTTTTACCAGATCCTCGAAGACCTGCAGCTGCTGGCGCTCCGGGCTGTTCTGGTTTTCCCGCAGGGCATCCATCCACCGCTGGTGGGCCTGCTCCGTCCGCTCCTTCTGATACTGCAGCTCTTCTTGCAGACGGTCGATCTCCCGGTTTCCGTCGCGGATGGAGGTAAGGATCTGTTCTTCCTCTTCAGCTGCCGCCTGTTGGCTGGCATACAGAACAAACCCCTGGTTCACTCTGCAGTCCCGCTGCTTGGAACGGGCAGTCTCACCCAGGGTACCGATCTCCGTCAGCAGCTGCGCCCGCTCCTTTGCCTGGAGCAGCACGTCGTTCAGATGATCCAGTTCGATCTGCTCTTGCTGCAGTGCTTGGGGGTCAATTTCCGGCTGAGGGAGGATGTAGTGATAGATGAATTCCCGGAAGTCCTCAATATCGTCCATCCCGGTACCCATGGGAAATACCGCACAGAATTTCTTCCCCAACGGGGAGTCTGCTGCTCCGATCCCCAGCGCGCGGCAGATCAGGTCTTTTGCCAGCTTTTGATTGTCGGTATCCCGCATTTTCCCGTTTTTCAGGCAGAACTGTTCCCGCTTTGTGGGAACATGGTCGGGGCCCAGGAAGGGGAGGTCCTCCAGCATGACGCCCCGGGGAGAGATATACCAGCGCTGCTGTACGTGACGCATATCCTCGTCAGGCTTCTCAGATTCCACCCGGACCGTAATGACAAAGGTGTCCTTCCCAGGGGCTGCGGTATCATCCCGAAATTCGGCGCCGACATAGGATACAGTATGCCCTTTGCGGCTGTATCGGGGACGGTCTCCGTCCTGATCCCGCTGTTTGCCGTGTACCGAGCCCAGCAGCGTCCGCTTGCTTTTGCGGTTGCCCAGGGCGTTGAAGCTTTTGCTCGTGGTGAGGCAATACCGCAGGGCGTCCAGGATCGTGGTCTTGCCCACGCCGTTGACGCCGATGAGATACGTGATCTGCTGGATATTCAGAAGGTCGTTGACAAAATTATGCCAGTTGATCAGCCGCAGGCGGCACAGTGCAATCATACATCATCCTCCTCACCGGCTTTGCGGTATTTGTCCAGTGCCGCTGCCGTCTCATCCCTGGATGCCTTCAGGACATTGTCCGGCAGCGCCAGGATAACAGTGGGATAGATCTCGATTTTGGCCTCTTCCTCGGTGAGACGGTCCAGCGGCTTTGCCAGATTGTAGGCCTTGAGGGTCCGCAGGATGGCTTCCAGCGTGATCCGGTCCAGCCTGCGGGGGAGACCCAGCTTTTGATACTCCTCCTGAAGCTCTCCGACTGTGACAACGACATGCTCTCCGTCCATGGAGAGTTTCTCGCGCTTTTGCAAATACAGCAGCCGGAAAATCAATAGCAGGATACTCTCATATTTGTTCAGCTTCGCTTGGTTGCCCTCGTACTCGCTGACCAGTGCGATCACCTTCAGAGGCGCGGAATGGTAGACAACCGTATAGCCCAGAGGCTTGAAGATCCGGCGCAGTTCCTCCAGGTGATTGACTGCATAGTAATGCTTTTCCCGCAGGTCTTCCGCCTGCGACGGGAGAAAGCAGTGGTTGAGCAAATAGTTGGCGACCTCTCTTACGTCCATAGAAACCTCTCTTTCAGCTTCGCCTGCGTATCCAGAACTGCTGGAACCGGAATCCGCCGCAGGAGACCCATTCCTCCTGTTCGGAGATCTCATAATTGCGGTCGGGGGACTGTGAGTATGTGTGAAGTCCGATGATTTTGATAAATTCCTGACTTTGCGCAGAAGCCAGTTCCAGAGCGGAAATTGTCTCCCGGTGCTCCAGCACCTGGCTGGCAAAGCGATTTACATTTTCCAGAGTGACCGCCTGACGGACATATTCCAGCAGCAGCTTCTGCTGGCGCCGGAGCTCCTCCTCGGATATGGGCGGTTCCGGAGGCGACTGCTCGATGGGAGTGGGGGTTCGGCTGTTGACGGCAGGCTTGAGAAAGTTCCTGTCCAGGATCTCCGTGGGATAGAATTTCCAATGGCGGCTCAAAGGGCTCTCGTCTGGCTCGAACAATTCTTCCGGGCGCTGAATAGTCTGGGCGTAATACCGCAGCAGATCGCTGATCTTTCCTTGGGCGGAGCCGTCGGAGAGCAGCATGAACTGTGCCCGCTGTACAGCCCGCTTCCGGTAGGTCACATGGTTATGATCGATCTCCGAGAGCAGATCCCGCATAATCTCCAGCTCATCCCGCACTTTCTGGACTAGCCTTCGTACTGCAATGGCGGCTTCCGCCTCGCTGACCCGTTCCACTCTGCAGTAATCCGCGGCCAAAGCCTCAGCATACTGCCCGTTGCAGGCATCCAAGCCCTCCAGGATCTCTGTCCTATATTGGAACAGATTGTCACTGGTTTTAAAACGGTGGTAGGCCGCCACCACAACTTCGTCCTCATATTGCTGAAATAGGTCCAAGACTTCCTGAGGGGTCCGGTTCCGGGTCAACTGGTCGATATAGGTCCCGATGGACGCATTGAGCTGCCGCAGGGAGGAGTTCAGGGCCGCCATGTCAGCGGAGACCTCTTTGAGCACATTTTCATAAGGGCTTTTTTCGTGTTCCATGTCCTGGAGCAATCGATAAGCTTTTAAAAGTTTGCCGCTGTATGTGACAGTCTTGGGATGGAGCAGTTCATCAAAAAGTTGCAGCAGACGGACAGCCGGGGCACACAGGGCTGTGCGGGTTTCCTCCTCATATCCGCCCTCCAGATCTTCCATCCACCCTGCGTCCCGTAAGCGGCGCAGGAACAGCAGACCCTGGCTTCTGGCATCAGACGTTGCTCCGTCCCATTCGTCTTCTTCATCCGGCGGCAGGATCGTGCCCAGTCCTTCCATATAGGTCTCTGTCAGCTCTGTGAGAGCGCTTTTTCCTATGCTGTAGTCCTGGGATGTGCCGCATCTGTCCCAGATCAGCATCAGCAAGTCGGTATAAATCCGTTGGTTTCGCCCCGCCAGCGGCCGGAACATTTTCGGATTGAGTAAATCAAAAAGATTCATTTTAAGGCCTCCCATTCAGGCAGAGAGAACGGCTAAGGTATCGCAAGCATCAGGCTTATTTGTGCAAAAAGCTTTTTGCAGTAAGGAATCAAAAGAGTATGCTCCTGTCATTTTCTGGTATCCCGCTTTAAGATTAACTTTATAGGAATATTCCGGTTGCGTCAAGCGCATCTCCAATGCGGCAATATCATTGGCAAAAAGAAATGGGGTAATGACAACCTCCTAGGGAGCCCCTATAAAATCCGGGCACCTGCAGCAATTGAGCATTCAAGAAAATCCGCCGCAGCATCAAAGACTACGGCGGATTTGGGGGGAGAATCTTTGACGTAGCGGCGCAAGATTTTGGCGGTTTAGCACCTGAAAACATGGTTTTCTTTTGCTATGCAGCAGGGGGGAGGCGCTGAAAGCAGGGAAGAAGACCTATCTGAGAATCTTCATCGGATCCGTGTTTTAGCCAGATCCTTTGGAGGACCTGCCAAAATGAATGTGTCTGCTGCATAGATTCTTTCAATTCTTTAGTTTGATGTTGTACCACGTTTGTGGGCGTTTTCAAAGCAGGTCCGTCTCGATCTGCTTCCTCCAACACGAGCGCGAGTGTCGGCTCATCGATGGGTTTATTGTCCGCTTTGGTCTCAAGTCCGAACTCCGTTTCCTGTATATCAGAAGTCGAGGGAATCTGGGTATCCGCCAGTGAAGACTCCCATAGTTTGCTCTCAATAACTACGGGCTGTCCGTCTCCCAGTTTCTGGCTGTAATATGAGCAATCGGTCATAAAGCCGTTGACCGAGAGAGGACCATACGCATCACCTATGGTAAACGCCTTATCGCTGTTGTTCTCGATGGTCAACTGCGGGTCTACGGAATAGGCTGGATAGGTCAGGCCGGTGGCTGTGATTTTCACACTGCTTTCGTCCATCAACACTGTCTCGGGCAAAGTTGGTGTTCGTGCCAAACAGGCCAGGAACTCGTCAGACTGCTCCGTAGCATCGTCAGAGGGAGCGTTCTCTGAGGTACCACTTCCGGTTGAGAGGGGCTCCCTCGGAGCTGCCGGGTGCAGTGGAATTGCCGCAGGCGGCCAAGGCCGTCAGCGGGGCAATGGCCAGTAACATCGACAGAAATCGTGCTTTCAGGGTATTTTCTCCTCAGCGTAAAACTGCACGCTGCGTGCAGGAAAGGGCTTTGCACGCAAATTGCATCCCGTAATAGGACCTGTAAATTTCGCGCGGGGAAGTGATGTTCAGGTAAGAACAGGCTGAAAAACGAAAAAGAGAAGCGCCTGCTTTCAAGCAAGCGCTTCTCTTTTCCGTTTTTTAGAGATTGATCTGTTCATGGTTAAAGCACAAAATGAAGCATAGAGATAAAAATAAGATACAGCACCATCATGTGCAGGGGATAAAATGAATAGCAAAAATATTGCCACCATTTTTTATGATATCCCAGTTCTCCATTGTACAGCCAAATAATCGGCAAAGATAGCAGGGCAAGGCCTTGCTGGACAACTTCCAATGTAACTCCCAATATATTTACTTCAAAATAATATCCTCCTAAGAATTCCACATTGATAAAGTACAAAATGAATACTTGGGCTAAATAATTCCACCATTTTTTTTGATGGAAAGCATAGAAAGTCAGAACCGTCAGGACTCCAAAGCCATAATAGTCAACAAAGGTGATCGTTCCTATGATCCATCCCAAAAAGACGATCGGAATGATCAATATAATTTTTACCACTATATTCCTGTTGCTTATCTTTATTTTATCAATGCCAAACATGCATATGATCGCAATCAGGAATGTCCATAATACATTTTGGTGATACGGATATAACCATCCTCCCCCTGTCATAAGGTTAAACGGGATTTCAGAGATCAGAGCAAAAGCAAGCAATCTGCCCACATATTTTTTAATGTTTCGGGTATGGAAATATCCTTCCACGATCATAAAAGCAAAAATCGGGAAAG
>CAUWEK010000211.1:0-8760 GCA_963557435.1 uncultured Dysosmobacter sp. | reverse complement strand
GGCTCTTTATTATGGTTGGGAGCGTTCAATCCGTCAGCCCGACGGGCTCAGGGATAGAGCTGGCAGATCATGAGATTGAGATATCCGGCAAAGCGGCTGACGAAGTGGGAGGACAGGATCATCAGCAAAATCAGCACCCACAGTGCCCCCAGGCAGACCAGCGCCGTCCAGTATGCGCCGCAGCCAAAGAACAGCAGACTCCACAAAAAGTTCAGTGCCAGTTGGCTTCCCCAGAGGAAGATGTCCATCCCAGTCCCTTTTCCGCCCCGCCGTCCACCCTCCCGGAAGATCCCGAACAGGCCGGCGTATCGTCACTTCTGAACACCACGGACCACAACACATATCTCCGGGGCTACTCCGCCGTGCGGTTCGGCCCGGAGGACGCCATGACCCGTGCTCAGGCCGCCCAACTCTTTTACTGGCTGCTGAAAGGCCGGGAGGTCCCAATTACCGTCACCTTCACCGACGTCCCGGCGGACGCCTGGTACAAAAACGCCGTGGAGACCCTGGCCTCTCTGGGCATCGTCTCCGGGGTGGGAGACGGCCGCTTTATCCCGGACCGTCCCATGACCCGGTGGAATTCCTGGTGATCGCCATGCGGTTTGCCACGCCCCCGGACAGCGAGGCCAAAACTTTTTCCGATGTACACGAGAGCGACTGGTTCTACGATGCCGTGACAGATCCCTCCCGTTACGGCTGGGTCCAGGGCAGCGCAGACGGCTCCTTCGGCCCTTACCATCTGGTGACCCGTTCCCAGGCCGCCGTCATCGTGAACCGCATGCTGGGACGCAGCGCCGACCGCACGTTCATCGACGCTCACCCCGACCTGCAAGCCTTCCAGAACGTCTCCCCGACCCACTGGGCCTACTACGATATCTGCGAAGCCGTCAACGGACACGATTATGAAAAAAACGGGCAGGAGCACTGGACAGCACTCATTTGAGGGAAAAATCAAATAAAACGCTCCCCCCGTTGTGTGGACAACCTACTATTTCCCCCTATTGTACTATGATGGAATTAAGTAAAACCCCTCCGGCACCGCGCCGGACTACTTACTAGGAGGTACGAATATGTACTATACCAATGGAAACTATGAAGCCTTTGCACACCCCCGCAAGCCCAAGGACGTTGACGCGAAATCCGCCTGGCTCATCGGCTCCGGCCTTGCCAGCCTGTCTGCCGCCGCGTTTTTGATCCGGGACGGGCAGATGCCCGGCGACCACATCCACATTCTGGAGGAGGCGTCCCTCCCCGGCGGCGCCTGCGACGGGCTCCGCATTCAGGACCTGGGCTTCGTCATCCGGGGCGGCCGGGAGATGGAAAACCACTACGAGTGCCTCTGGGACCTGTACCGGTCCATTTCCTCTCTGGAGATTGAGGGTGCCAGCGTACTGGACGAATTTTACTGGCTCAACAAGGATGACCCCAACTTCTCCAAAAACCGGGCTACCTTGTCCAGAGGCGAGAACGCCAACACCGGAAACCGCTTCGACCTGAGCGACGAAGCCGCGGTGGAGCTCATGCGATTGTTCTTCACACCGGACGAAGCCCTCTACGGCAAGACCATTGACGATGTCTTAGACGAGGAGTTTTACAAATCCAACTTCTGGCTCTACTGACAGACCATGTTTGCCTTTGAGAAATGGCACTCCGCCCTGGAGATGAAGCTGTATCTGCAGCGGTTCCTCCACCACATCGGCGGCCTGCCCAACCTCTCGGCGCTGAAGTTCACCAAGTACAACCAGTACGAGTCCCTGCTCCTCCCCCTGGTCGCCTACCTGGAAGCCCACGGCGTTCAGTTCCACTACGGGGTCAAGGTCACCAATGTCCTCTTCCACTTCCTGCCCACCAAAAAGGTGGCCCACCAGATGATCCTGATCCGAAACAGCGAAAAGGAGGTCATGGAGCTGACGGAGAACGACCTGGCATTCGTCACCAACGGCTCCTGCACGGAGGGCTCCGCCCTGAGCGACAACGACCACGCACCGGAGCTTCGTGTCACCGACGGGGAGGGCTCCAGCTGGGCCCTTTAGAAAAATCTCTCCGGCCAGAGTCCCCTGTTCGGCCAACCCGAGGTCTTCTGCTCCAACATTCAGACCATCAAGTGGGAATCGGCCACCGTCACCCTGCTGGATGACCGGATCGCCTCCTACGTCCAGGACATCTGCCAGCGGGATCCCTATTCCGGCAAGGTAGTCACCAGCGGCATCGTCACTGTGAAGGATTCCGCCTGGCTCATGAGCTGGACCTTCAACCGCCAGCCCCACTTCAAGGCACAGCCCCAGGGGCAGCTAGTGGGATGGATCTACGGACTCTATCCCGATGAACTCGGCGACTATGTGGGAAAGCCCATGGCAGAGTGCACCGGCGCCGAGATCTGCATGGAGTGGCTGTATCACCTGGGCGTCCCTGAAAACCTCATCGAGGAGCTGGCCCGGGAGAGCGCCAGCACCGTCCCCTGCATGATGCCCTATGTCACCGCCTTCTTCATGCCCCGCTGTGCCGGAGACCGTCCCGACGTGGTCCCCAAGGAATGTGTCAACTTCGCCTTTCTGGGCCAGTTCGCCCAGACGGACCGGGACACCATCTCACCACCGAGTACTCCGTCCGCACCGCCAAGGAAGCCGTCTACACGCTGCTGGATGTGGAGCGGGGCGTGCCCGAGGTCTACGGCTCCGTCTACGACGTCCGCTGCCTGCTCAACGCCACCCACTACCTGCCGGACGGCCGGAAGCTCACCGAGATGAAGCTCCCTCTGCCCCTCAAAGTGGCCCTGCGGGCCGGGCTGGACCGGCTGAGCGGCACCACCCTCGCCGAGCTTTTGCAGCAGTATGACCTGATGTGAGTCCGGCGGCCCCATTTCCTCCGCTTTCCACATGATCTTTTCTTCCAATCTTATTTTTATACCAAGGGGGTACGTCCTATGATGTTTCAATTTTTCTGGAGCAGAACCGCTTCCGTGTGGATCGCGGTGCTCTATATCGCACTGGGCCTGCCGCTCCTCCTCTTCCCCGCAGCCAGCGGCTCCGTATTCGTGTGATCCCTGGCCACCGGCGCAGCAGTCTACGCCATCAGCCACCTGTGGCGCTACATCCAGGGGCATAAGACCAACTCCTCTTCCAGCGGAGACCTGTTCTTATTCGTGCTCCCCGTGGCCTTTTCCATCTTCTCCCCCTTCTGGCCCGGCATGATCCTCTCATTCCTCCCGCTGGTGCTGGGCGCCATGCTTCTGATCGACGGTGTGGGAAAAGCCCCTTGGTGATTTCGGTAATCAAGGCAAAGGAATCTCCCCTGGTCCCGCTGCTGCTCTCCTCTTTCATCCCCCTCGTGCTGGGCATCATCCTCATCGTCAACCCTTTCCACACCGCCCAGCTGGTGATTATGATCTTCGGCACAGCTCTGGTGGCCGACGGCGTGAGTGATCTGTTCACCGCACTGCTGCCCCACCGGCAGCAGGCCACGGTGGTGGACGACCACGGCACCACATTCTGACCTCCCCTCTCAAGATAAAAACACCGCCCCCGGTATGGCTGAGCCATACCGGGGGCGTCAGCATGTAAAACCGCCTTATGTAATGGGTGCGGGGTTGAACACATACGTATCGTTATAGATCCCATGCTGATCGGCAAACGTTCTGACCCAGCCCGAGGCGACGTCCACGATCATCCGGAAAATGTGCCCGCCCACCTCCGGAATCGTTTCCTCCCCGGTGGCAATGGTCCCCGCATCCACATCGATGAGGTCAAACCACTGCCGCTTCAGATCGGTCCGGGTGCCCACCTTGATCACCGGGATGGCCTGCAGGTTATACGGCGTTCCCCGGCCGGTAATAAACACCTGGACCCCGATCCCCGAGGCCATCTGGGACGTTCCGCAGATCATGTCGTTGGCCGGTGTTGCCGCGTAGATCATGCCATGCCGGCTGGGCCGCTCCCCGGTCCCGATCACCTCCACGATGGGGGAGGTGCCGGATTTTGCGATAGATCCCATGGCTTTTTCCACAATGTTGGAAAGGCCGCCAGCCTTGTTTCCCGGCGTGGGATTGGCCGTGCGGTCCACGCCGCCCTCTTCCAGGTACCGGTCGCACCAGGCCAATTCCTCCCTGAGCCGACGGCAGGTCTCCTCATCCGTGATCCGGGCCGCTAGCTGCTGTGCGCCGTCCCGGACCTCCGAGTTTTCCGAAAACATGACAGTGGCACCGGCCCGCACCAGCATATCCGCCGCATATCCCACGGCGGGATTTCCGGTCATGCCGGAAAAGGCATCGCTGCCGCCGCACTGCAGCCCCACACTCAGCATCCGCAGCGGCAGCTCCTCCCGTCTGCGCTGCTCCAGCCGCTGCAGCTTTTGCTCTGCCCGGCTGCAGATGGCCTCCAGCATGGCCTCATAGCCCCGGCACTTCTGCAAAACCACGAAGTTTTCCTCGCAGATCTCCTCCGGGTCCATCACCCGCTCCGGCGTCAGCTTCTCGCATCCCAGCGACACCACCAGCGCCTCCCCGCCGAAATTGGGATGATGGATCAGCCCCCGGATGGTGCGGATGGGGATCTTCGCCTCCGGCGCGTCAATGGCCACGCCGCAGCCGTACGGCGGGACCAGGACCACTACGTCCTCTACATGGGGATAGCGGGGCAGCAGCTTTGTACGGATCCGCTCCGCCGCCTGCTGCGCCACGCCCGCAGCGCACTGGACCGTGGTGACGATCCCCAGCAGGTTGCGGGTCCCTGCCCGTCCGTCCGCTGTGGGGTAGCCCCAAAATGTATGGCAAAGCGGCTCCGGCAGTTCCTCCTGGCGCTTCAGATTTGTCCCGAATGTCAGCTGCTCCAGATCCGGGGCCTGGGCCGGACTCAGGTCATGCTCCGCGATCCAGTCGCCCGCTTTCACTGCATGCAATAGATACCCCAGGCACACGCCATAGCGGATGACTGCCTCTCCTTCCGCCATCGCCTTGAGGGCAGCCTTATGTCCCTGCGGGATCTCCATATTGGCAGTGACGCCCGGCCACACGGGCTCTCCCGCAGCAAGCCTGCGTACGGCGATCGCCACATTATCCGCCGGGTGAACTTGTATGGTGTTTTGCGGCATGATGTATGAACCTCCTAGTTCTTTATCCCACTGTGTCTCCTCTTGCGCCAGGGCTTTTCCCTGATTTTCCCCCGTGGTTCAGGAGGGAGACGCAGTACAGGGGCCATCCGCCCAAAGCGGACAGCCCCTGTTTGACATTACGGATTTACCACATGGATCGGACTTCCCTGCAGATACGCCTTCACGTTTTCCACAGCGCAGTCCATGATCCGCTGGCGGCTCTCCTTGGGCGCCCAGGACATGTGGGGCGTAATGATGCAGTTTTGGGCCTTGAGCAAGGGGTTATCCCCGCGGATGGGCTCCGTGGACACCACATCCAGGCCAGCCGCCGCCACCTTGCCGGAGTTGAGCGCATCCGCCAGATCCTGCTCCACCACGATCTGTCCCCGGGAGTTGTTGATGAGGATGACGCCATCCTTCATCTTGTCGATATTCTCCTTTCGGATCAGCCCCGTGTTGAAGGGCAGCAGGGGCATATGGATGGCAATGACATCCGAGCTTGCAAACAGCGTGTCCTCATCCACATATTCCGCCACGGCTCGGCCGGCGTCCGTGGGATAGGGATCGTAGCCGATAACCTTCATTCCCAGCGCACCGGCGATAGCCGCGGTGTGAACGCCGATCTTTCCAAGGCCATAAACGCCCATCACCTTTCCGTCCAGCTCGATCTGGGGCGTATCCCAGTAGCACCAGTCCGGGCAGGCCTCCCACTTGCCCTCATGCACCGTCCGGCTATGGTGACCTACCTGGTGGCAGATCTCCAGCAGCAGCGCAATGGCAAACTGGCTCACCGACGCGGTGCCGTAGGTAGGCACATTGGTCACGGGGATGCCCCGTTCCTTTGCGTACGCCACATCCACCACATTATAGCCAGTAGCCAGGAGGCTGATCATCCGGATGCCCGGGCAGGCATCGATGACCGCTCTGGTAATGGGGGTCTTGTTGGTAAAGACCACCTCCGCATCCCCGATGCGGACAATGGCCTCCTGTTCATCCGTGAGGCTGGTGCGGTCATAAACCGTCAGCTCCCCCAGTTCCTCCAGCTGTGCCCAGCTCAGATCGCCGGGATTTTCCGTATACCCATCTAATACAACGATTTTCATGGAACCATCCTCCCGTTATTACCGCACCGGCCCAGGCCGGGCGCCTCTGTTTCGCTTTTTCAGCGCTCCACCAGTTCCAGCGGGATATGATACCGCTCGGAAAGCTCCCGGAACTCCTGCACCGTCGCATCGTTGAGCTCGATGCCCTCCTGCAGGTTCTTCCTGGTAAGGCCCTCCTCGATCTCTCCGGGGACCAGCACGCCGGAAGATCCGGGAGAGGGCGGGCAGGCTTTCAGCGCGTCATAGATCATTCCCATCCGGGCCTCAAATTCTGCCGAATCCACAAACTTCGAAATATCCACCACGCACATGTAGTAGCCAATATTGGAGGGGATCTCCGGCTGCTCGAAAACGCGCGGGATCTGCAGGCTGGTGTTGGCTCCTGCCAGGCAGGCGCATAAGATCTCGATGATCAGCGCGATGGAATATCCCTTGGGGCCGCCGAAGGGGAGCAGCGTTCCCGTGTTGGCCGCCACAGGGTCCGTGGTGAAATTGCCGTCGGCATCCAGGGCCCAGTCCGCGGGGATGGAGCGGCCTTCCTTGATGGCCAGGGCGATCTTTCCCTTGGCCACCAGGCTGGTGGCCATATCCAGCACCAGCATAGGCCGCTCTCCTGCGGGGATGGCGATGGACAGGGGATTGGTGCCCAGCACGGGCTTTGCACCGCCAAAGGGCGCCACCAGCGCAGGCGTATTGCAAACCTCCAGCCCGATCATTCCCTGCCGGGCGGCGTGCATCACATAGTAGCCGCCAAAGCCGTGGTGAGTGGCATTGCGCACGGCAGCGCAGGCCACGCCGTTTTCCCGGGCCGCCTCAATACAGGCGTTCATGGCTTTCCATGCGGTGGTAAAGCCCATGCCGTTGTTTCCGTCCACCCGGATGGTGCCGGGTGCCGTCCGTTCCAGGGTGGGCTCAGCCTGGATATCGCTGCCGCCCAGCTCCACACGCTTGAGGTAACCCCGGAACTTGGTCAGGCCGTGGGTACGGATCCCCCGCAGGTCGGACTGGATCATGCAGTCCACAAAGACCTCGGCATACTCCGGCTTCATGCCGGCCGCCACGCTGACCTCCTGCGCAAACTTGCGAAGCGCTTCCACATCAAATTTCATGCTGTTTCCTCTTTTCTTTCCGCCACGGAAACCCCGGAAGCGATCGCTCCCCTCCGACGCTGCATTTCTGCGCGCCAGGTCATGATTTCCCTTGCTGTCACTGTTTTTCCCTGCTCGATGGCCGCTCTGCACGGCTCCAGCAGGGCGTTTTCCGCATCCATGGCCCGCACGCAGGCATCCGCGATATACGGCGCGATCTCCTCGGGGATCACGATGGCCCCGTGATAATCCGCATGGATCAGATCGCCCGGCCGGACGGTCATCCCGCAGATATCCACAGCTGTCTCCGCTTCCACCATATGGATGTACGCATGGGAGATCAGCACCTCCTTTGAAAGGAGGTAGAATCCCACCTTCCGGACCTCTTCGATATCCCGGACGCCGCCGTCCGTAATGGTCCCGATGCATCCGAGGGCACGGTGGACCGTGGCCTGCACGTCCCCCCAGAAGGAGCCCACCGGCACCCGGTCCAGATCCTGGATGACGGCAATGGTGGGCACGTCGTAGGCTTCATACTGGCGGTAGTACCGCTCCATGACAGCCGCGTGCTCCGGCTGCGCCGGATGGCGGGCGGAGATCACGCCGGTGCAGGCATAGCCCACCATGGGCCGTTCCCGCAGGACCGTGCGCATCTTCAGCTCCGGACGGGTGAAGCCCTCCGTCCTGGCGCGCACACCGAATCCCTCGATGGCATTGCAGATGGTCGGCGTATCAAACTGCTCCAGCGCCGCCAGCTGCTCTTTTGTCAAGCGGGGCATGTCAATACGCCTTTCCCAAAGCTTCCAGCGCGCTGTGAGACTCCTTGAGCACTCCCTTGGCGCCGCTGACGATGTAGTTGAAGTCGAAATTCATGGAGATGTAGTTCACGCCGCGGCGGACCCAATCCTGCACGAACTTTTCGCTGCAGGCGCCAGAGACGCCGAAGAGCTTTCCGGTGCCTGCCAGTGCCTCGCCGATCTTGTCAAACTGCTCCTGCACCTCGGGGTCGTTGACGGTATAGGTGCGATCGGGGGTGTTCATGCTCATGCTGAAGTCGTTGGGGCCCACTACGAAGCCGCTGATGCCGGGGAGCTTGGCGATCTCCGGCAGATCCTTCACCACATCGATGTGCTCGATCTGCACGATGGTGAGGATGTGCTTGTCCGTATTGGCCACATACTCGGCCTTGTCCCAGATGCCGTAATTAACCGCCCGGCGGGTGCCCATACCGCGCACGCCGTAGGGAGGATAGTGGGTCGCGGCAGCAGCCTGCTTTGCCTCTTCCAGGGAGCATACCATCGGCACCACGATGCCGTCCGCACCCATGTCCAGCACGGCCTTGATAATGACGGGATCGTTCCAGGGCACCCGGACGATGCCGGCGGCGCCCGCCGCCCCGCCGGCCCTCAGATGCATCTGGATGGCCTTGCGGTCGATGGCGCGGGGGGCGCCGTCGATCCACATAAAGTCCAAGCCCCCGCCTG
>CAUWEK010000210.1:0-8970 GCA_963557435.1 uncultured Dysosmobacter sp. | reverse complement strand
CGGACAGATCGCCGCCAGCCAGACGCTTGGTGATAGAGACGATATCTTCAATGGTGTTGTGCAGAATACGCTGGGAAGTGCGAACGGCGTCGCAGATACCGCCGATCTCATCTTTGGATTCATAGCTGAGAGGATGGGACAGGTCGCCGTGGCTGAAGGCCACCACGGCCTCTTCGGCCTCCCGCAGGGGAGAGACGATGCTGCGGATCATGTAGAGGTTCAGGGCAATACCGCCGATAATGATGACGGCTACCAGAATGCACAGAATTACCATATCCCGGGTGCTGCTGCGTTCCACATCATCTACCGCGCTGTTGCTCTGGGTGGTCAGCTGGGCGATCAGCGCCTGGCCGGTGCTGACAGCCTGGTTGAGCTTGGGGGTGCACTCATTTTGGATCAGCTGCGCCACACGGGCGGAATCATTGGCCTGCAGGGCTTCGTCAATATCGGTGAATACGGACTCCCAGTCCTCGACGTCATTGATGTACTGCTGATCCAGGCCATCCTCTTCTGTGTAGAGCTTATCGATGGTGCTGGTGGCAGCGTTGATGGTGTCGATGGATTCCTGAATGCTGTTGATGGTGGCAGTGTCATAGCCGAAGAGCGCCATATCCCGCAGCTGCCGGGCAATGGAGTTGACCTCCATTTCGCTCTCCAGAACCGCCTGGGTGACCTGGACCTGGTTGGACAAAATGTTGTTATAGTTGCTGCGGACGCTGAGGATGGTCCGCACGGAAACGCCGATCATGGCCAGTGCCAGAATCAGTGTGACACCAAAGGTCAAGAGCATTTTGGTTGCTACCTTTTTGTTTTTCATGGTTTATCCTCCCAAAATTGATAGTGGCTTTATTTTCACGGCCTGCCTGTGGCAGACCGGGATTTCCCGTTTGCGGCGGGGGAGCGGATCAGACCAGGTCGCCGTAGCGGCCCCGCTGCACATCTCCCAGGATGCGGCCGTCCACCAGGGTGATGACCCGGCGGCGCATCAGGTTGATGAACCGCTTGGCGTGACTGGCCATGACCACCGTGGTGCCCAGGCGGTTGAGCTCTTCCAAAAATAAGAACATGTCCCAGGCGGTGTCCTCGTCCAGATTCGCGGTCAGCTCGTCCAAAAAGAGGACCTGTGGATTGTTGACAATGGCACGGGCCAGCTCCACCCGGCGGCACTGTCCCATGGATAACTCCGCCGGGTAGCAGTCTGCCGCCTCGCTCATGCCCACCAGCCCCAGGGCCTTGCGGACGCGGACAGGCGCCTGCGCGCTCCGGCCGGGACCCAGAGAGGCCACCGGCAGAAGGTTTTCCCATACGGTCCGCTTGCGGATCAGGGACGTGAGCTGGGGAACGTATCCGTATGCCAGGCGGAGGCGGTCCTGCCGGCGGGGAGACAGGGCTGTCGTATTGATGTCGTCGAAATACACTGAGCCGCAGGTGGGCTGGAGGTTGCAGGAGAGCAGCTGCAGCAGCGTGGTTTTCCCGGCGCCGCTGCTGCCGGTGATAAAGACAAATTCTCCGCGCTCGATGGTCAGGTCGATCTCACGGACTGCGTGCAGGATCCGTTTTTCCGGGCCGAGCCGGTAATCTTTGCCTACGTGTTTGAGACAGAACTGCGGCATAGGTCGCTCCTTTTTATGTACAACTAAAAAAAACTTTGCTATAATCGGTCCATCTTTGGTTTTATGGAGATGAGATGGTTGGAAGAGCCCAAAAAGCGGCATCGGATTTTAAAAGCGGCAGGGCTGCTGGCTTTGGCACTGGTCTGCATCGGCGGAATGGAACTGCTGGTATGCAGATTTGCCGCGCCGGAGCTCTATGAAAAAGTGACTGCGCCGGTGGGCGCGCTGACGCAGCGCGTTCTGGACGGCGGTGCCCGGCTGACGCAGGCGCTCTCCGCCGGACATGACGAGCCTGCCGGGGAAGAGGAGGCGCCCGTGGACCAGAAGGTCAGCGAGCCGGCCGGCGGAGAAGTACCGCCTGCTGAGGACCCGACAGTGACGGAATTTTCCGTCCGGCAGGGCCGGGAGGTCCTCACCGGCGGTGTGGTGGATCTGGTATATTTCAACCAGGGCGAGGAGCCCTGGGCCGACGCGCCCTATGGGCCGGACGAGATCCGCGGCTACGGATGCGGTCCCACCTCCATGGCCATGCTGATCTCCTCTCTGAAAGAGGAGGAGCTGGACCCGGCCCAGGCCGCGCAGGCGGCATATGCGGATGGGTACTGCGCGCCGGGAAGCGGCTCCTATCTTTCCATCGTGGAGGGAATGGCAGACCGGTACGGCCTTCGCGCCGAGTCCTGTCCGGACCTGACGGCGGAGGAGCTGTGCCAGCAGCTGGCCTCCGGCAATCTGTTCGTCGCCCTCATGGGAAAGGGCCATTTTACGGACGGCGGCCACTTCATCGTGCTGCGGGGAGCCACATTGGAGGGAAAGGTGCTGGTGGCCGATCCCAACAGTCGGGAGCGCAGCCTGGCGGGCTGGGACCCCCAGCTGATTCTGGACGAGCTGTCTCCCAGCCGCTCCAACGGCGCGCCGCTGTGGCGGTTTTCCGCCCTGGGCGAACCGTGATGCCCGCTCAACGCCCCCTGCCGATACTCGGCAGGGGGCTTGCTTTGTGCGGGGCGGCAGTCAGGGACGCTTGGCGTAGAAGGAGGAGCGGCCGGCCATATGCTGGCTGATCCTCCGGTCTGCTTCCATAATGCGTGATAGCAGCGCGCGGTTGCGGGCCGCCTGGCATACCAGCGCCTCGCCGCCGGCGCAGGCGGGAGGTGAAGCGTCCTCCGCCAGGGCCCGCAGCAAACGGGCGTCCTGCGCCGGCAGACCGGTGTACAGGCGGCGCAGGGCCGCCTGATAGCGGGCCATCTGGTTGAGCGAGTCCCGGCGCATGGATAAAAACATCCGGATGCTGACGTTGTCGCCCCGGCTTACCGCCTGAGAAAGCTCCCGTGTCAGCTCTTCCAGCTCCGTCAATGACCGGTACATGGCCTTTTCCACGTTGGTGGCCTGAAGGAGAACTTGTTCAGTGAGCATGTGGATTCTCCCTACTTGCTGGCGCAGCGCTTTTCCGCGTCCTGAAAGCTGGACCGCAGCTCACCGGCCATGCGCTTGACCCGCTGGAGCTCTGTGGCGTTCCGGCCGGCTTTCACCCGGCTGAGCTCATAGCAGAAGTATTCGTACAGCTTGTCCAGCTGGGTACTGATGGGGTACTGGCGGTCCAGCGTGTCATCCAGATAGCGGATGATGGCGCAGGAGCGGTCCACAGCGGACTCGAACGCGGGGTAGTCCTCCTTGGAAAGAGACAGCTCCGCCTGCGTCAGGCGCTTGACCAGCTCATCGTAAAGCAGCAGCAAAAGCTCGCCCTGGGTCATGGTGTTCACGGCGTCCTGGCGATAGTGCTGATAGCCTCTTGTATCCATGGGTCAGCTTCCTTCCTTCCCGTCAGCCGCCCAGCAGCCCGGACAGGGCCGAGCTCTGGGAGTTCATCTCATTGATGAGCACTTCCAGCTGCGTGAATTTGTTGGTGTAGTAGTCCACCTTGTCGGACATCTTGTCCTGCCACTTGGAGATCTCCTCCTCCACGTCTTTCATCTGGTTGAGCAGGGTGTTGTCCAGTGCGGCGGAGGGAGAATACTGGGAACCGGCCTTTTCAATGAGGATGCCCTTGACATCGCCGGTGGTGGCGGCATAGCGGTCGGTGACCGACTTGAGGGTGGCCATGAGCCCGTCGGTGGCAGCGCCGGTATCCTTGCTCTTGGTAAAGGCCTCCTGCACCTTGTCCGGGTCGCTCTCCAGGGCCTCCCGCAGCGTCTGTTCATTGAGCGTGAGGGTGGTGAGCCCGTCCGAATAGGCGGTTTCGATGCCGATGGAGCGCAGCGTCACGCCGTCGGCACCGCTGGAGGTGATGGCGTTGCGCAGGTCGTTATAAAGAGAGGAGAGGTCGTTGTCCATAAAGAGGATGCCGGTCTTGGCCTTTTCTTCATAGGCCTCGATAGCCGAGTCGCTCATGTCGGCCATGTCGTCATCGGTGAGCGGCTCGTAGGCAGAGCCGTCGGATTGCTGCAGGGGCATGTCCGAATAGGCGCTTTTTACTTCCTTGATGATGGCATTGAGATCTTCCACCATCTTTTTCACCGCGTCCACGATGGTATCGGCGTCGGTTTTGCTGGTGAAGGTGACCTTCTCGGCGTCGCTGGCAGCCGTAAAGGTGCCGCTGACCGTGACGTTCATGCCGTCCAGGTCGAACGAGTTGGACGAGCGGGTCAGCGTGACATCCTGGCCGTTGATGGATACGTCGATAATGGCATCCTCGCCCTTGGAATAGGCGTCTCCCAGGTCGGCGCGAAGCTGGCCCTGTTCATCCAGCGTACTGCCGAAGAGCTGGGCGGCCAGACCGTCGGACGCGATCTCCACCCGGCCGCCTGTGCCGGTATCCTTGGCGGTAAAGACGAACTGGCCGGTGGTCTTGGAGTAGCTGACGCTGACGCCCGCCTCTGTGTTGGAGTTGATGTTGTTGATGACGGTGTTCAGCTCGGTGTCCTTGGTGTAGGAGCCGATCTTCACGCCGTTGATCTCCAGGTCGTAGGAGTAGATGACGTTGCCGTTCTCGTCCAGCCGGTTGCCGTCGGCGTCCACCGAGTTGCCGTCGGCGTCCACATAGAGGGGCTGTCCGCTGCTGTCGGTCATGGGGTCGCCGTTTTCATCCTTTTTCTGGGTGATGGCACCCGTGCCCTTGAGAGCTGTTTTGGGAAGGGCATCCCAATCAATGCCCTGGAGCTGGCCCAAGGTCTTGGTGGTGTCCAGGTAGGTGGTCAGTCCGGTGCCGATGCCCAGTACATCGCCTATATCTTCGCTGGCAGCGGTAACGGAGAGCGTGGAGCCCTCGTCCGTCTGGAAAGACAGGGCGCCGCCCTCCGTGCTGACGGAGATCCGTCCGCTGCCGAATGCTTTTTCCAGGGAGGCATTCAGGGCTTCGGCAAACTTTTTTGCTGTCTCGGCGCCGCCAACGTCGTTGGGAACTGCCTCCACCTCCGGCAGCGTGATGGATTGGCTCTTGCCGTCCAGTGTGATGGTGAGCGTCTTGCCGGACAGATACTCCGCTGTGGCCTTCTTCTCTGTTACGCCGCTGCTCAGATCCAGTTGGAAGGTGCCGGCCTTGGCGCTTGTCACCGCGTCCAGGTCCGGGATCATCCCCTGCAGGTTCCCGGTGGCACCGGCGATGGAAACGGAGTTTCCGGCGGAGGACTTGTCGAAAAAGGATACCCGGCCGGCGTCGTCCACGTCCACACCGATCAGCTTGTCCGCGGAGACCAGGGTGCCGGAATTGGTGGAGATCTTCTGATCCTTGAGCTTTTGTTCAATGGCGCTTTGAAAGGCGTCAGCGTCAAAGACTTCCTTTCCGGACTCATCGGTTTTCACGAACAGCTCCCGTTCGCCGAAGTCGATGGACACGGTGCGGCTGCCGTAATTGAGGGTCAGGGAGCCGGACAGCTTGCTCAGATCCAGCTGGGAGGTCAGGTCACTGACAGGCGATCCGGTGACCTTGCCGCCGGACGAGCCGCTCAGGTGATTTGCAGAGCAGGTGTACCGGGCGGCAGAAGCCAGATTCCGCACGGCGTTGATGACCACGGTGTTGCTGGTTTTGCCGCTGGCGCTGACCAGGCCGGCATAAGTGCCGTTGGTGGTGGTAGTCACGGCATTGCTGAAAAAGCTGGGGCTCATCAGGTTGGTGTCGGAGTAGACATAGGAGGAATAGTTCCGGTCAAATTCCACCAGTTTGTCGGAGATGCTCTGAATGCCCTCCTGCTGCCACTGCAGCTTGGTGTTTTTCTTCTGGAGAGACTGGATCTTCTGTTGGTAGCTTTGCACCACACCGGAGATCAGCTCTTCGGTATCCATGCCGCTGGCAAGGCCCGAGATGATGTTATAGGTGCGGTTGCCGTAGATGCTGGAGGAACTGCTGGTGCTGCCGGTCAGGCTGCCGATGGATGCCATAGGGATTGCACTTCCTTTCTTTTTTCAGAAGCGTTTTGCGCTGTATGGATGGTTCATTGACAAAGATACGCCTTTTGGTTACAATGGCGTGGATTACAGGCTTAAATACTCTCAAAACATATATCGTCCGACACGGCAAAAAAATAAGAGCCGTTTTGCGGAATTTCGGCTTTTTCTATTGCCGGGCCTGGCGGACAGAAAGGAAGTAACCCTATGCCGACATCCATCATTGCCATCACAAACCAGAAGGGGGGAGTGGGGAAGACCACCACCGCGGCGGCGCTGCTGGCCGCACTGGCCCATCGGGGCGCCCGGGTGTTGGGGGTGGATCTGGATCCCCAGGGAAGCCTGGGCTTTAGTCTGGGGCTGGATATCGAGCGGTGTACCACCATCTACGATGTGTTTCGGGGCGCGGTGGAACCGGAGGAAGCCGTTTCCCGCAGCGAGACCTGCGATATTCTGGCCTCCAATATCCTTTTGTCCGGAGCCGAGATGGAATTCAGCCGCCCGGGACGGGAATTTTTGCTCAAAACCGCGCTCTCCCGGCTGGAAGACCGATATGACTACATCATCGTGGACACGCCCCCGGCATTGAACCTGCTGACGGTGAATGCCTATGTGGCCTCGGACAGCCTGATCATTCCCATGGCCCCGGAGGTGCTGAGCCTGCTGGGCGTGTCCCAGATCAAGGAGACCATTGAGAGTGTGCGCAGCTACTATAACCCCCGGCTCCAGGTGCTGGGGATCCTGCTCAACCGATACAGTGCCCGGTTCAACCTCAACCGGGAGGTGCTGGAGCTGGCCGGACAGATCGCCGCCCAGCTGGATACCCGGGTGTTTGAGACAAAGATCCGGGGCAGCGTCTCCGCGGCGGAGGCGCCGGCCCATGGGCTGAGCGTGGTGGATTACGCACCCCGCTCCAACCCGGCCCGGGACTTTGAGGCCTTGTGCAGCGAGGTGGCAGGCGACCGGTTTCCAGTCGCCTGCCGGATGGGGGGCGCTGAGTAATGGCGGGAAAGAAGAACGGCCGCTCCAGCAAGACGGATCATGTGCTGAGTCTGCTGGCAGGTGCCGGTGTGGAACGGGAAGAGGGAGTTCCATCCGCCGGGGAGGCACCAACTGTCCAACATCCACAGGTGTCCCCGGAGCGGGAGGCGCCCCATCTGCCCCAGGCGCGGCCGGCTGCTCCGGGGCGGCATTTGGCACCGCCCATTCTGGAGGTGGCACGGCTGCACAACGAGGCCCTGTCGGAGACGATCCGGGAGGCGCTGACCCAGTCGCTGGAGGAGGAACTGGCCCGGGAGGAACCTTCCGGGGAGCCAGAGAAGAACATAGCGGCACAGGAGGTACGCCCGGGCGCGGCGGAGGAGGCGCCGCCGGCAGAGGTGCCGGCCCCGGACGCGGCGCAGGTACCGCAGACAAACAAAACGCCGCCGGCGGATGCGGAGGTGTTCCGGGAGGAGCTGCTCCCGGATATCCCCGACGCGGCGCCGGAGACGGACAAGACGGTGGCCCGGGAGAGAGAGGCGGCAGCCGTTCCGGACGGCACACTGCCGGACGGGGCTGTGTTTGTCAATGTGATGGAGCGTTTGGTGGACGAGCGGCTGGAAAAGTATATGAAGCTCTTTGGGATTTGCAGTTGTCCCAGATGCCAGGCGGATGTGCGGGCCCTGGCCCTGAGCCGCCTGCCGGCCAAGTATGTGGTGCTGCCTGCGTCCTCCGTGGCGCCGATGATGAGCCTGTACCAGGCCAGGTTCGACTCCATGGTCATCGCCCAGGTGATCCAGGCCTGCAAGACGGTGATGGAGTCCCCACGGCATACCCAGTGAACAAGACCCGGACTATCCGGCGGAGATCTCTGCCGGATAGTCCGGGGACTTTTTTTGAAAAATTTTTCTTTGCGGGCTTATTTTCCCGGCGGGTACGGCCGACATATGTTGTGAGACGGTTGGGCCGCGGCCCTGCCGCTTCGTCCCATGTCCGGCCGCTCCGTAAAGGCCTGCGGATGCGAACGGACGCACGCTTTCGGCGGGCGAGAAGGAACTTGCCCTGTCCCATTGTTCAAGGAGGAATTTTTCCATGCGTATTCAGAACAACATCATGGCGATGAACGCCTACCGCAACTACACCAACAACACCTCCGCTCTGTCCAAGAACCTGGAGAAGCTGTCCTCCGGCTATAAGATCAACCGCGCCGGCGATGACGCCGCCGGTCTTGCCATCAGCGAGAAGATGCGCGCCCAGATCACCGGCCTGGAGGGTGCTCAGGACAACGCCAAGGACGGCATTTCCCTGGTGCAGACCGCTGAGGGTGCTCTGACCGAGGTCCACGACATGCTCAACCGCATGTACTCCCTGGCCGAGCAGTCCGCCAACGGCACCTATGAAAACGAGACCGACCGTGCCCAGCTGCAGAAGGAGGTCACCGAGCTCAAGAGCGAAATCAACCGGATCGCCGACAGCTCCAACTTCAACGGCATCAACCTGCTGGACGGCTCCATGGACAGCACGGGTGCTGACGGCATCACTCTGACTGCCGGTGCCGGCGCCATCAGCTTTACGAACGGCACCACCACGGGCGCTACCAATGCCAAGGCCACCTTCGAGCTGGATCTGTCCAGCCTCACCTTCGACGCGCTCACTCAGGAGGGCTCCTTCGGCCTGCGGGTCGGCACCGAGTCCTTCACCGTGACCCTGGCTACCACCGCCACCGGCGCCACGGATCTGGCCAGTGCTCTGGCCACCGCGATGTCCGGCAAGATCTCCGATGGCCTGGGCGGAAACTTCACGGTGACTGCCAACGGCGGCAAGCTGACCTTCGAGGCCAGCAAGAACGGTGTCCTCTCTATGGCGGATGCCGGCCTGAGCACCGCCCGCACCATCAGCGGCAAGGGCCTTTCTTTGCAGATCGGCGACACCAGCGACAGCTTTAACCAGCTGGATGTCTCCATTGCCGACTGCCACGCCGACAGCCTGGGCATTGCCA
>CAUWEK010000209.1:0-9092 GCA_963557435.1 uncultured Dysosmobacter sp. | reverse complement strand
CAGCAGGGAGTAGATCATGCCCAGCAGGATACTGGCCAGCACCGTCAACAGCACCACCACAAAGGCGGAGGTGCCTGCAGGCAGGAACTTCATCATCAGCGCGCCGCCCAGGGCGCCCATGACCATGATGCCCTCCAGACCGATGTTGATAACGCCGGAGTGCTCGGAGAAGCATCCGCCCAGAGCCACCAGCACCAGAACGGAGGCGAAAATGAGGGTATATTGCAGCAGCAGTGTCATTTCGTCTCGCCTCCCTTCCCGTGATCCGCTTCCCGCTGGGCACGCTTTTCGTCCCGGCGGTCCAGCCGCTGGTTGAGGATATACTTGAAGAACAGCACGAAGCTGCAAAGGTAAATGATGATGGCGGAGATAAAGTCGGAGATCTGGGCGGAGTACATGGTCTTGTCCACGTAGGCGCCGCCGTTGGTGATGTGCTGGATAAAGAGAGACGAGAGCACAGCGCCGATGGGATGCAGGCCGCCCAGGAAAGCGGCGGCGATGCCGTTGAAGCCCATGGCGGGGATGGCCGACTGGGTGCACTGCCACTGCTCGAAGCCCGTCAGGTACAGCATGGCGGCGCCCATGGCGGCAAGACCCCCGGAGATGGCCATGGTGAGGATCAGGTTGCGCTTTTCCGCCATGCCGCAGTATTTGGCGGCGAACTTGTTGCAGCCGGTGGCCTTGAGCTCATAGCCCAGCTTCGTCTTGTCCAGCAGCACCCACACGCCCACAGCCACCAGCACCGCCAGGGGGATGGCGATGGTCACATACTGGTTGTTGCTGAAGAAGGCCCCAAGTCCCAGGCTGGGCAGCAGGGCGTCCGGGTTGACGGTGGAGATGTTCACCGTATAGGGGCTGGTGGGCTCTTTCACGCCGGTAAGGATGGTGTTCACCAGATACAGGCTGATCCAGTTGAGCATGATGCAGGAGATGACCTCGTTGACGTTGCAGTACGCCTTCAAAAGGCCGGAGGCGGCGCCCAGCAGCGCGCCCGCCACGATGGCCGCCAGCATGCACACATACCAGGGCATGCCCCAGGCCAGGGCACAGTAGAGGCTGGCACCGGCGCCCACCACGTACTGGCCTGCGGCGCCGATGTTGAAAAGGCCCACTTTATAGGCAAAAAGGACCGATAAACTGCACATCAGCAAAGGTGCGGTCTTGGCCAGGGTATTGCCCAGGTACTTGAGCTGGGCAGTAGAGCGGGAATAGGTCATGAAGTTTTTGACGATGGTCAAAATGGCCTCTCCCGCGCCGCTGGGATTGATGAGCAGCAAAGCGATGTAGCCGATGAGAAGGCCCAGCAGGATGCACAGCAGCGACGCCAGCAGCGACTGGACCGCGCCGTTGCGCAAAAGAGATGTCTTTTCCTTTTTCACCGCTTACGCCCCCTTCCGCTTCGCGCCGGCCATGTAAAGGCCCAGTTCTTCCACCGTGGTGGTCTTCGGGTCCAGCTCGCCCACGATCTCGCCCTCGTACATGACGAGGATCCGGTCGCTGAGGGCCATGACCTCGTCCAGCTCCAAACTCACCAGCAGCACGCCCTTTCCGCTGTCCCGCTGGGAGACGATCTGTTTGTGGATGTATTCGATGGCGCCCACGTCCAATCCGCGGGTGGGCTGGACGGCAATGAGCAGCTCCGGGTTCTTGTCGATCTCCCGGGCGATGATGGCCTTTTGCTGGTTGCCGCCGGACATGCTGCGGGCCACGGTGACGGGTCCCTGTCCGGAACGGACGTCATACTGTTCAATGAGCCGGGAGGCGTAGGAGCGGATGGCCCGGCGCTTGAGGAAGCCCGTTTTTGTGACGAACTCCGGCTCAAAGTACCGCTGGAGCACCATGTTGTCCTCCAGAGAGTAGTCCAGCACCAAGCCGTGCTTGTGGCGGTCCTCCGGGATGTGGCTCATGCCCATGGTGGAGCGGCGGCGGATGGAGGCGTGGGTGATGTCCTCGCCCCGCAGGCAGATGCGGCCGCTCTTGGCACTCTCCAGGCCTGTCAGGCCGTAGACCAGCTCCGTCTGGCCGTTGCCGTCGATGCCTGCGATGCAGACGATCTCCCCGGCCCGGACCGTAAAGGAGACATTCTTCACAGCGTTGTTGTTATGGGCCTTGGAGGCGATGGTCAGCCCCTCCACCTCCAGGATGGTCTCGCCGGGCTTGGCCGGCTCCTTGTGGACCACGAACTCCACGTCCCGGCCCACCATCATGCGGCTGAGCTCTTCCCGGGAGGTCTCGGCGATGTTGACGGTGCCGATGTACTTGCCCTTGCGCAGCACAGAGCAGCGGTCCGCCACCTCCATGATCTCGTTGAGCTTGTGGGAGATAAAGAGGATGGACTTGCCCTCGGCGGCCAGGGAGCGCATGATCTGCATGAGCTCTTCGATCTCCTGGGGTGTGAGGACGGCAGTGGGCTCGTCGAAAATGAGGATCTCATTGTCCCGGTAGAGCATCTTCAAGATCTCCGTGCGCTGCTGCATGCCCACAGTGATGTCCTCCACCAGAGCGTCCGGGTCCACGTGCAGCCCGTACTTCTCGCTCAGGGCCATGACCTTCTTGCGGGCCTCGCCCTTTTGCAAAAAGCCGTGCCGGCAGGGCTCCACGCCCATGATGATGTTGTCCAGCACCGTGAAGCACTCCACCAGCTTGAAGTGCTGATGGACCATGCCGATGCCCAGGGCGTTGGCGTCGTTGGGATCGCGGATCTCCACTTCCTGCCCGTCCTTTTTGATGACGCCCTCCTCCGGACGGTACAGCCCGAACAGCACGCTCATGAGCGTGGACTTGCCCGCGCCGTTTTCGCCCAGCAGGGCGTGGATCTCCCCTTTTTTCAATTGCAGCGTAATATCGTCATTGGCCACAATGCCGGGAAAGCGCTTGGTGATGTGCAGCATTTCAATGGCATATGGATGTTCCAAGTTCACGACCTCCCCCTTCTTCCCGTTTTTCTCACATAGGGTTATGCTTTATTGTACTATATTTCCCCTTATAATTCAAAACAAAGTTACGGAAAACGAAAAAAAAGAGGACGGGAAGCTCCCGTCCTCTTTTTCAGCAGAGGTGATTACTTGATGTTGCCGTACTCGTTGACCGTGATAGCGGTGACCTCGGGCATGGCGGTGGTGTCGTTGGAGACGGTGATGGTGCCGTCGAACATGCTCTTCACCAGTTCCTTGTAGTTATCCTGGGTGAAGGTGTCGTCCCACTGGGTGGACTCCATGGGCAGCTGGACATAGTTGGCGGTGGGATCGTCACCGGACACCAGGCCCAGAGTCTCGATCTTGCCGCCGTAGTTGGCGAAGTTGCCCGCAGCGATCTCGCTGAGGATGTGCTCCACGGTGGGAGCCAGGCCCTTCATAGCGGAGGTGACGGTCATACCCTCGCCGTAGCCGCCGTCGATGATGCCGGCCTGGTCCACGTCCACGCCGATGACCTTGCCGCCGACCTTGGCAGCAGCCTCAGCCGCGGAGGTGTAGATGCCGCCGCCGCAGGCGAACACGACTTCCACACCCAGGGTCTGATACCAGTTGTCCATGTAAGCGGTGATGTCGGCGTCGCCGGCGAAGGCGTTGCCGTAGACATACTCCACAGTGGCGGTGGTGCCCAGATCGGCAGCCGCGGCGTCAGCGCCCTGAACGAAGCCGTAGCCATAGCGGACCACAGCGGGGACAGCCATGCCGCCCAGGAAGCCCAGGTGGGTGTAGCCCATCTTCACAGCAGCGTAGCCGGCCATGTAGCCGCACAGCTCTTCCTGATACACAGCGCAGTACACGTTGGAGGGCAGCACATAGGGATCAGCGGGGGGATTGCCGTCGGCGTCGAGGGGATTGAGATCCAGCTCGCCCACGTCCAGCGCCACGAAGGTCACGTCGGGATAGGTCTCGGCGGTCTCCTTGATGGTGTCGGCAAAGGCGTAGCCGGGCATGACGATGACATTGTAGCCCTCATCCACAGCGGACTCGACCATGGCCACGCGCTCGGCGGTGGAGTCACCGGCGGGCTTGAAGTAGTTGAACGTGACACCGTTGGCCTCGCAGTAGGCCTTGCAGGCCTCATAGGTGGTCTGGTTGAAAGACTGGTCGGTAATGTCACCGTAGTCGGTGATCATGGCGACGCTCATATCAGCGGTGCCCTCAGCGGGAGTCTCTTCGCCCTCGGCAGGAGTCTCCTCCGTGCTGCCGCAGGCAACCAGGGACAGGGACATCACCAATGCAAGCGTCAAAGCAAGAAACTTCTTCATTGGAATCTACCTTCCTTCAAATTGTTTGACCTTTCCGCATGGGAAAGATCTGTCCTTTTGGGACAGTCCTATTATATCATTCTTTACATGAATTTCAATTGATTTTCACATTTGTTTTCCATTTGTCCACATTTTTGGTCAAAAAGGAAAATTTTTAAGGGCGAACACAGGACATGTCCGTCAGCCCTTTTTGTCCATCTCCACGGCCACGCCCAGAGCGATCTCCATCATGCGGGTGAAGGTGGTCTGCCGCTCGGCAGGAGGCAGCTCCTCCCCGGTGACCAGGCTGTCGGAGATGGTGCACATGGCCAGGGCACGCTTGCCTGCCTCGGCGGCGTTGTAGTAGAGAGCCGCGGCCTCCATCTCGATGGCCAGCACGCCCATCTCGCCCCACTTCATGGTGTCGCCGGCCTTGTTGTAAAACACGTCGGAGCTGAGGAGGTTGCCCACCGGCGGCTCCACGCCCATGCGCCGGGCCACGGCCACCGCCGTTTCCAGCAGCGTGAAGTCGGCAATGGGGGCAAAGGTGCCGCCCAGGCCGAACTGGTGGGCGTAGTTGGAATCCGTGCAGGCACCCTGGGCCAGCACCACGTCCCGCAGCTTGAGCTTGGGGGAGATGGCGCCGGCGGAGCCGATGCGGATGATGTTGTCCACATCGTAGACGTGGAACAGCTCGTGGGAGTAGATGCCGATGGAGGGCATGCCCATGCCGGAGGCCATGACGGACACCCGGGTGCCCTGATAGGTGCCGGTGTAGCCCTGGATGCCCCGGACATTGTTCACCAGCTTGGCATTTTCCAGAAACGTCTCGGCAATGAACTTGGCCCGCAGGGGATCGCCGGGCATCAAAACGGTCTTTGCGAACGCGCCGGAGGCGGCTTCATTATGCGGTGTACCCATACCTTAACCCTCCATGGCCTTCACGGCCTTGACGATGCGGCTGGTGCCAAGGCGAGAGGCGCCCAGGGCGATGAAGTCCTCGGCGTCCTTGAGGTCGGCGATGCCGCCGGCGGCCTTGATCTTCACGTTGGGGCCCACATGCTTTGCAAAGAGGGCCACATCCTCCCGGGTGGCGCCGCCGGTGCCGAAGCCCGTGGAGGTCTTGATATAGTCGGCACCGGAGGCGGTGACGATCTCACACATCTTGATCTTTTCCTCGTCAGTGAGGAAGCAGCACTCAATAATGACCTTCAAAAGCTTCCCGCCGCACGCTTCCTTGATGGCGCGGATCTCGGCGAGCAGCTCGTCCCACTTTTTGTCCTTCACCCAGCCCAGGTTGATGACCATATCCACCTCGCTGGCGCCGTTTTTCACGGCGTCGGCAGCCATGAAGCACTTGGCGGCGGTGGTGTCGTAGCCGTTGGGAAAGCCGATGACCGTGCAGATGGGCAGCTTGCCCGCCACATACTCCGCGGCCTGGGCCACATAGCTTGCCGGGATGCACACGCTGGCGCAGCCGTACTTCATCCCGTCGTCGCAGATGGCCCGGATCTCCTCCCAGGTGGCCGTCTGCCCAAGGAGCGTATGATCGCACTTGCTGAGGATCTCTTTCACTTCCATTGCAATTTCTCCTTTATTGTTTGATACCGCACCGGCGCGGTTTGCGTCTATATTGGATAGTATACCAGTTTTCCCGAAAGCTGTCCAGCATCCGCGCCCTTGCCAGCCTTGGCCGCGGGTGCTACAATGGGGATACTTTTTACAATGGAGGAACCACCATGAAGCGCACCCTGATTTCCTTATTCTGCATTTTCACCCTGGTACTGGGCTGCGTGCCTGCGGCCGGCGCGCTGGAAGGCGAATCTCTCCGGGCGGCGGATACCCTGGCCACCCTGGGATTGGTTCAGGGCACGGCCGACGGCGATTACGATCTGGACGCCCCCGCCACTCGGGCTCAGGCAGCCGTGCTGCTGGTGCGCCTGGCCGGCGCTCAGGCGGACGCCGCCGCCGACCCTTGGTTTGCCGGCTTCCAGGACGTGCCCAGCTGGGCTGCCGACGCGGTAGACTACGCGGCCCACCAGGGCTGGGTCACGGGCGTGAGCGAGACGGCCTTCAATCCGGACGGCAACATCGACGCGGGAGACTGGTACGCCTGTCTTCTGCGGATGCTGGGCTATGAAGAAAATACGGACTTCACCCTGGCCGACGCCGCCTCCTTTGCCCGGCGGGCAGGCCTCACCACCCGCGTCTACGACGGCCCCATGAGCCGGAGCGAGCTGTTTTTGTCCATCTATGACGCGCTGAACTTCCCCTACCGGGACGGCAGTGAGACGGTGATCGGCCGGCTGATCCGTCTGGGGCTGACCACCCGCTCCGCCGCCAACGCCCTGGGACTGCTGGATACTACTCTCTCTGCCCGGCAGCTGGCCGACCGGTGCCTTTCGTCCGTTTTTGAGCTGGTGACCTACACCACCCAGGAGAGCGTGGACAACAACGATCCGGATTTTGACGCCAGCGGTTTCTTTATCTCCGCCGACGGCGTGGCCGTCACCAACTATCACGCCATCCACGGCGCCATGGAGGCGGTGGCCGTCACCCAGGACGGGCAGCGGTTCCCCGTGGAGCGGGTGCTCTACTACGATGCCGGCATGGACGTGGCCGTGCTGAAAATCTCCACGCTCTCTGAAAGCCGCATCCGCACCGCCTTCCCTCCCCTGACCATGGCTCCCTCCGGCAGCGCCGATGTGCTGGCCGGCGACACGGTGTACGCCATTGGCTGCCCGCTTGGTCAGGGACTCTCCGTCAGCAGCGGCATCGTCAGCGATCCTCGCCGGGGCGTGGACCGCTATACCCTGCCCTGTATCCTCAACACCGCTGACACCTCCGAGGGCAGCAGCGGCGGCGCGCTGTTCAACGAATACGGTCAGGTGATCGGCATTACCTCCGGCGCCTACCGGGACGGCAACGGCATGTATCTGGCCGTTCCCATCGACGCGGTCCTCGCCGCAGATCTGACTGGCGAGGGACAGACCCTCCGCGAGGTGCGCTCCATCATGTATGTGGAGCCTGAAGAGATCCCGCAGGCATGAAAAAAAGAGCCTTCCCAGATGGGAAGGCTCTTTTTGATTCAATGGGTCAGAATGTACTGCTCCAGCTCCTCCGCAGTGGATACCACCGCCACAGCGCCCGCCTGGGCCAGCTCGCCGGGAGCCGCGTAACCGAAAAATTCCACGCCCACGCAGTCCAGGCCGTTCTCCCGGGCACCCAGCACGTCGAACTTCCGGTCACCCACCATGAGCACCTGGGGCTTGTCAGCCTCCGTCAGGCCCAGGCGGCGCAGGGTCTCCCGGATCACGTCGGCCTTTTCCCAGTCCCCCACCGGCGGACTGCCGGTGATGGTCTCCATGGACGGGGCAAAGCCGAACTTCTCGCAGATGGGCACGCACATCTCCTCCGGCTTGGAGGATGCCACCGCCAGCATATAGCCCCGCTCCTTCAAGCGGCGGCACAGCTCCGCCATACCGGGGGCCGCAGCATTTTCAAACTTGCCGATAGGCGCGTACCGCTCCCGGAACAGACGGATCCCCTCCACAGCCTGCTCCGGTGTGAAGCCGCAAAAGCGCATATACGAGTCCTGCAGAGGCGGGCCGATGAACTTGAGCAGCGTCTCCTCCGGCGGGACGGGCTGACCCATTTTCTCAAATGCATAGCGCAGGCAGTTGAGAATTCCCTCCTTGGAATCGGTCAGCGTTCCGTCCAGATCAAATAAAATATAGCGGTACATACCATCTCTCCTTTTTTGCTGGAGAGATTTTATCATCATTTCCCCCTTTGCGCAAGGGGATGCGGCGGTTTTGCCCGCCATCCGATACCGCAGAAAAGCACCGCCCGGCGGACGGTGCTTTTTTAGAGAAACTATGCAGCCAGACTATCGTATTGATCAAAAAGATGTGGTGGATTACAGTTTGGGATAATTTTTGCAGAAAGATAGTATTCCAGTTACTTCTCTGTCTTTTGATACAGCTTCATCCCGTTGATCACGTGGATGATAAAATCCTTATCCGCAGGGGACAATCCTCGGATCAGTCCGTACAAAAAGGCATCCTGGCTGCGCTCTTCCTCCGCAGGCCGCTCCTCACACAACAGATCGTTGATATCCATGTGCAGCACATTGGCAATGTTCACCAGTGTCTGCAAACTGGCGGTCATCAGGTTGTTTTCCAGCTTTGCCACCGCATTGGTGGAAATGTCGATTTGTTCTGCAAGCTGCTCCTGCGTGAGACCTGCAAGTTTCCGTGCCGTCTTGATGCGCCTTGCAATCAGCGGATAATCCACCTTGTATTTATAATCCATATCTGCCGCTCCTTTGCATCAAGGATATATGGATTATTTTCAAATTATAATTGATTGTTATTCCAATTTAATATTGACTAAAAGTCAACTTCATCTTATACTGTTGTGAAAGGATCCCTCTTGCTTCCCAAGCGCTTCAGCCTTTGCGGCAAGTACAGCACATCCACCGCCATTTGATCGGGAGCGTGCTTATGCGTGATTCATTTCATATGTTCTGGTTCATTCTGCCTCTTTTGTTGTCGGCAGGCATCTGCGCAGGTGCTTTTTTAAGATTCCACATTCGGGAAAAACGCTTACAGCGATCTGCCAGGCAGCAGCTTTTTTACCGGGCCTGTCGGAAATATGCCATCATCGGCAGCGAGGACCTCCTCTCGGAAAGTCAGTATCACATCGCCGATCGGCTGGCACAGGAATGCGGGCTTTCCTGTTCTTCCCGCGAAGCGCTTGGCCGTATTCTGGATGCGGAGAAGCCCGCCTACGAAGCCCGCAGGCAAATACCGCCCACTTAAAAAATCCCCGGTCCTTTTGGACCGGGGATTTTATCGCTTATCCGGTTTGGATT
>CAUWEK010000208.1:0-9200 GCA_963557435.1 uncultured Dysosmobacter sp. | reverse complement strand
GGACACGGAGCCGGTGAGGGCCAGGGCCTGCAAAATGCCCACAGAGGCGGAGGAGGACTGGATGACGGCGGTAAATACCATACCCACCAGCACGCCCAGCAGGGGGTTTTGGAAGGCGGTGAGCAGCTGGGTGAAGGCGGGCACCTCGGACAAAGGCTCCACCGCGTCCTTCATCAGGTCCATGCCGTACATCAAAATGGCAAAGCCCACCATGACCCGGCCGATGTCCCGGCGCTTTTGCTTTTTGGACCCCATGATGAGGATGACGCCGGCCATGGCCAGCAGAGGTGAAAAGCTCTCCGGCTTGAGCATGTTGACAAACACGTTGTCGCTTTCAATGCCCGTCAGGGAGAGGATCCAGGCGGTGGTGGTGGTACCGATGTTGGAGCCCATGATGACGCCGATGGTCTGGCTCAGCTCCATGACGCCGGAGTTCACCAGGCCCACCAGCATGACCGTCACCGCGGAGGAGGACTGGATGGCCACGGTGATGCCGGTGCCAAGCAGCAGGCTCTTGAGGGGGTTGGAGGTCATGCGCTTCAAGATGCGCTCCAGCTTGCCGCCGGCCATCTTCTCCAGGCTCTTGGACATGGTGGTCATGCCGTAGAGGAAGAAGGCCAGACCGCCGCAAAGGGTAAAGACGGAAAAAATATCCATGCTGTTGCTCCTTTTTCTTCGTTCGGTAGGCGTTTTTTGGCAAAAAAAATATAGATGATATTTACTGCTGTTCCTTTACGGATATGCAGCTTTATCATTATATATTCAAAAAACGGCACTGAGAAGAGGAAACGGAGAATTTTGTAAATTTTGCGTAAAATGTAAGAGAAATCGCACAACGCAAACGTAGAACCTTTGTGAAAAAGAGAAACACCTCCCAGGGAAAGGAGGTGTTTCTCGCAAAATTTACGAATTTTGGCCGAACCAGAACTCCCGCACGGCAGGCAGGGCGCTGCGGCCGGCGAAGTAGCCGGACTGCCACAGGGCGCGGATCTTTTCCAGGTCCCGCTCCGTCCGGGAAAAGCCGGCGGTGGACTCGGGGGTGATGACCAGCACGCGGCCCTGCTGTTCCAGTTCAAACAGCTCCCGGCGGCACTGATTGTACCGCTGGGCCCGGGTCTCCATGACCTCCACAAAGCGGGGGTACTTGCGGAACGCACGGCGGATCAGCGGCAGCGAGCCGTCCGGGGTCTTTTCATAGCTCCGCTCCCGGGTGAGGATCACCACCACCCGGTCACAGCCCTCGTCAAAGGCGTGCTTCCAGGGGATGGCGTCGGCGCAGCCGCCGTCCAGATAGGGCTGCCCCTCCAGATGGTAGACCGGGAAGAGGAAGGGGATGGCGCAGGTGGCCTGGAGCAGCAGGTTGTGCTCGTCCCGCCGGGGGACGGGCAGATACTCCGCCCGACCGGTATCCAGGTTGGTGACCACCGCCTCCGCCCGGCCGGGATAGGCCTCGAAGGCGTCATAGTCAAAGGGGTCCAGCTCATTGGGGATGGTCTCGTAGGAAAAGCGCAGCCCGAAGTAGGAGCGATTGCCCCGGCGCAGATAGTTGCCCATTCCCATGTAGCGCCGGTCGGAGGCGAAACGGGTCAATACCCGCAGGTTCCGCCGGCTCTGCCGGGAGAGGTAGCTGACGCCGTAGGTGATGCCGGCAGAGACGCCCAGAGTGTAGTCCGGCAGGGGGAGCCCACCGTCCAAAAACGCGTCGCACACGCCGGAGGAGAAAATGGTGCGGAAGGCGCCGCCCTCCAGTACCAGAGCGGTTTTCATGCAAGGTCACTTCTTTCGTGTATAGATGGCTCTTTATCCATCATAGCACGGCCGGGGCCAAATGAAAAGCGCCTTTCACTGCTGCTTGCACGGGGCGGCGGTGCCGGCCGCCTTTTTGGGGGTGTGGTTCAGCAGCAGCACGGAGCCGAAAATGAGCAGGATGCCCACGCCCTTGAATCCCAGCAGGGATTCGCCGTACAAAGCGAAGCTCAGCACCGCGGCCACGGCAGGCTCCACGGTGGCCATGATGGCGGCCTTGCTGGTCTCCACGCCGGCCAGGCCCTGGGTATAGAGGATGAAGGGGAACACGCAGCACAAAACGCCGATGCCCAGGGCGCCGCCGATGGTCTCGGGCAGGGCCAGCAGGTGCGCCGACTCCCAGATCCGGGAAAGGGGCAGGGCGCCCAGGGTGGCAAAGAGGAACGTGTACTCGGAGATGGTCACGGACGGATAGCCCTTTTCCAGGGCAAACCGGCCGAAGATGCTGTACAGAGCGTAGCCCACGCCGGCACCGATGCCGATGAGGATACCGCCCAGGGAGAAGGCGTAATCGCTGCTGCCGAACACGCCGGCCACGAACAAGCAGCCCAGGAACGTCATGAGCAGGGCCACCACCTTTTTACCGGTAATGCGCTCGTGGAACAGCACGGCGGAAAACAGCATGACGAAAATGGGCGAGGTATACATCAGCACTGCCGCCACCGCCAGGCTGGTCAGCTCGATGGCGGTGAAGTAGCACCAGTTAAAAAACACCAGGCTGATGATGCCCGTGCCCACAAAGCACCAGCAGTCCCGCAGCTTTACCCGCAGCAAGGACCGGTCCTTGACCAGAATGTACAGCGTCAGGGCGATGGCCGCGGCGGTGACCCGGATGGCCACCACCTGCATCTGCGTGAAGCCCACGTCGCTGAGCATGTTGAAAAATACGCCGATCCCGCCCCAGAGCGCGGCGGCAATGATGATGAAGATACAGGATTTCGTTTTCAAGACGGCGCCTCCCATCAAGATTGATAGAGCCATTGTAAACCCTATTCCAGGGAAAGAGTCAAGGGAGATTGTCCTCAGCGGACGATCCAGCGGCGGATCTGGGCTGCCCCGGCAAATTCGGTCAGCTGTCCGGCAGCCCGCTCCAGAGCCGCGTCCAGGTCGATGGCGTCGGAAAAGCAGTAGATTACCGTGAGGATGCGGGTGGACTCCGGACCGATCATGGCCCGGTGGGAGTCGCTGGTGGGGCTGCCGAAAGGTCCCTCCTCATCCCGGAGCAACAGCATGTGCTCCATGTCGATGTAGCTCTTGCCGATGCCCTCGTAGCCCTCGCCGGCCTGGCCCACCGTCAGCGTGACGGGTCCCCGGAGATGGGAGAGGTCGTAGGAGCCTACGGACAAAGCGGTTTCCAGGGAGATGAGGTTGTTCACGTCCACCACGGTGTTGACGTGGTAGAGGGGGTTCCCCTGACGGATACGGCGGATGAGGCTCTCGGAGGAGACACGATAGCGGGAGGGGCTGCGGCCAAAGGCCTTGTAGGCCTCCCGGGAGCAGCGGATGCCCTCGATGCCGGCCAGGGTCTTTTCTTCCAGCTCCGCCAGAACGGCGGGGACGGTCTCCTGCTCCACCAGCGACCACAGGGCCGGAGAGGACGGAGCCACGGATGCCTCATAGGCGAGGCATCCCAGTCGGATCTGGGGGAATACCGTCAAAAGGGCGGGATCAATACGGACATCAGGTTCCATGATACGACCTCCTATATGTAAAATTTCTGCGGTTTTTTTCTGACAATGTGCCGATGAAAAAACAATTGACTCTCCACCGACAACAGGTAGTAAAATCAAACGATTGAAACAGAGGATCCTTGGATCCGGGAAAGAAAGGAAGGATATGCATGCGCGTATTGGATTTCACTCATCGGATCGAACCGGACATGCCGGTCTATCCAGGCACGGAGCCGCCCCGGCTTTCGCCGGCCAACACCTATGAAAAGGATGGGTTCCGGGAGACGCTTTTGACTCTCTACTCCCACACCGGCACCCACATGGATGCCCCGGCCCACCTGTTTGCCTGCCAGCCTACCCTGGATGCCCTGCCGGCGGCCCAGTTTGTGGGGCCGGCGCTGGTGGTGGACTGCGCGGATGCGTCGGCGGGCGCGGTGCTGACCATGGAGCGTCTGGAGCCGGTGCGGCAGCTGGCGGACCGGGCCGCGTTTTTGCTGATCCGAACCGGCTGGGACCGCTTTTGGGGCACGCCGGATTACTATGGGGACTATCCGGTTATCGGGCCGGACGTGGTGGAGTACCTGATCGGTTCGGGCAAGCAGGGCATCGGCCTGGATACCATCGGTGTGGACGCCATTTACAACGAGACCCTGCCCATCCATCAAAAGCTGCTGGGAACGGGCCGGATGGTGGTCATTGAGAACCTCACGGGCCTTGACCGGGCGGGCGGCGGACTGTTTACTTTCTGCGCCCTGCCGCTGCATTTTTGCAACGCCGACGGGGCGCCCGTACGGGCAGTGGGATTGCTGGACGGGCCGCAGGTGCTCTGAGGGATGCTGCGCTTTTGTGAAAAAAGCGCATTGATTTTCCGGCCTTGGAAGATGTATTGTTAAAGATGTATAAAGAAAATGAAGGGGGCGGAGAAACATGGAACGAGGCCAGGACAGCCTGTATTCCATTGGCGAGGTGGCCGGGCTGCTTGGAATTTCCGTACAGACCCTGCGGCATTACGGCAAGATCGGGCTTTTGGAGCCGGCGTATACCAACCCGGACACGGGCTATCGGTACTACTCTTATATTCAGCTCTCCCTGATCGACCGCATCCGGTATCTGCAGAATCTGGGACTTTCCCTCTCTGAGATCAAGGCTGCCTTTGAAGACGGTCACGGCCGGGCGCTGCTGCCGTTTTTGGAGCATCAGCTCCGGGAAAAGACGGAGGAGCTGCACCGGATGGAAGAGGTCATCGACGCGCTGCGCTGGTACATCAACTTCTTCCGCTACCCGGGGCAGAACAACTTCAACGGCGTGCCCTACAAGCGCATGATCGGGGACCGGTACATTCTGGCGGCGGAGAGCCTGGCGGAGGAGCGGCATATCCGCAATTCCAACCATCCCTCCCGGGCCTCGCTGAAGCTGCAGCAGCTCAAAAGCGACCCGCAGTTCAAAAACACCATCTTCCTGCGGCAAAACGGCAACCTCATTGATTTCAAGAGCATGCTGAACCAGGAGTGGAATCCCCAGTGGTATTTCGTGTTCCTGAAAAAGGACCCGGGCTTCGACCATCCCAATGTGATCCACCTGCCGGCGGGGGAGTATCTGTGCTTCCAGGGCCATCCCCTGACCAACGAGTGGGACACCACCTACATCCGCAAGCTGTTTGAGGGCGTGCCGGAGTCGGATTACCCCACGCTGGTGGTGGCCGCCGAGTATGAGGACAGCCTGAGCAACTTCATCGACTGTGTCTATGAGATCCAGATCCTCATCTGGCAGCCGGACAAGGACGGCGCGGCGGACGGCTTTCTCCATGAGGAGCCCCGCCATGTGATCGGATAAGCGCTCCGCGGCAGACAGGGCGCGGGGCCATGCATATTTAATAGGTATCTGCCGGAACGGAGCCGGCAGTTTGCAAAACCCCCTGGAGGGACATCCCTCCAGGGGGTTTGTGCGAAGCAAGGGGAGAGGACTTACTTCGCAAAGACTTCCAGAGCCTGGTTGAAGTCGGCGATCAGGTCGTCGGCGTCCTCAATACCAACGGACAGACGGAACATACCGGGAGTGATGCCCATCTTTCTTCTGTCCTCGTCGGGCATGTGGCTGTGGGAGGAGGTAACGGGGTGGTTGAGGTTGGAGTGGATGCCGCCCAGGGTGGTGGCATAGTGCACCAGGTGCAGACGCTCCATGAACTGGTCGATCTTCTCCATGTCCTCGGGGACGATGAAGCTCATCATGCCGGTCATGGTGTCATTGGAGGCAAACAGCTCGGTGGCCAGCTTGTGCTGGGGGAAGCTCTCCAGGCTGGGATGGTTCACCTTGGAGACATAGGGGTTGGCCTCCAGGGCGCGGGCCAGCTTGGCGGCAGAGGCCATCTGCTTGCGCACACGCAGGTCGATGGTCTGCAGGTTGTTGGAGACCGTCCAGGCGGCGTAGGGATCGCCGGGAGTGCCGCAGAGCATGCGGACGGGATGGATGGCATCGATGATCTCGGCGGAGGCGGTGACAGAGCCGGCGATGGCGTTGCTGTGGCCGTTCATGAACTTGGTCATGGAGTTGATGACGATGTCAGCGCCCTTGTCCAGAGGACGGATGGAGATGGCGGTGGTGAAGGTGTTGTCGATCATCACATAAGCGCCGTTGGCGTGGGCGATCTCAGCCAGAGCGGGGATGTTGGCGATGTTGAGGGTGGGGTTGGCCAGCACCTCGGAATAGATGAGCTTGGTGTTGGGCTTGACGGCCTTCTTCACGTTCTCCATATCATCGAAGCTCACCAGGTCGCTCTCGATGCCGAACTTGCGCATGAGCTTGGTCATCACGTCGAAGGTCTCGCCGTAGATGTAGCTGTTGCAGATGATGTGGTCGCCGGGCTTGAGGATGGTCATCAGGGTGGTGGTGATGGCGCCCATGCCGGAGGAGAAGATCAGGGACTTCTCACCGTTTTCCAAATAGGAGACCATCTCGGCCAGAGCCTCGCGGTTGGGGTTGTTGGTACGCACATAGGTGAACTTGGACTTATAAGCCTCCCGCACCTCCGCCAGAGAGTTCATGGTGAAGGACGTGTTGGAAAACAGGGGGAAGGAGGCGGGCTTGTTGTAGTCCTGGCCCTTGGCAGCCTTGCCCTTGTACAGGATCTCAGATGCAATGGAATACTTTTCGTTGCTCATAATTTAAAAACCTCCCGATTGATTGTGCCCCGCTGTGTTCAGGTGCGGGGGTTCCTTGTGGCTCTGATTCTAAAGTGTGTAGCCGGTATAGAGTCAACCTGTTTTTTGCTTTTGGCGAAAATGCGCAAAAACAGGCCGACTCCTTTGCGCACTTCGGCGCTTTGGGCGGCCTGGAAGGCGGCTGGGGCACCGGGAAAACGGTTTCCTGCGGGGCCGGTGCCGTCCGTCGGCGCCGGAAAACCGAAAAACAGCCGCCCAAACCAGGGGGAAAAACTCTCACCGCCGTTCGAGATTTGCCAACTTGGAAGCGGGTATAGAGTTTGAAAGACAAATGTATTTGTGATAAATACACAAATTCGCCGTTTGAAATTTGGGGAAAAGGCTTGGCTTTCCAAATTGTGGGCAAAAAACGGCCAAAAAGCTTCGTCAAAAATGTCAAAAACGGGAGAGCGGATTTGGAGGAAGTCTGAACTTGACTCTATATCGGACATAGATTTTACGATGGTTTCATCGAGAATCACACGGGCAAAACAGCTTCGGCCGAGCTGCAGTTGACCCCCCAGCCCAGGGCTCTTTAAGGATCGGGCGCCTGGGTACCAATAACCATATGTGATTTTTGTGCTGTGTGTGCCGCGGACCGAAAGAGGAAGAGGATCCCGGCACGACATCCTGTCTGAACAAATGGGAGGTTTTAGAATGAGCTTTTATGATGTGATGAATTCAATCGACAGCTTCCTTTGGGGAACGCCGTTTTTGGCATTCGTCATTCTTGTGGGACTTTATTTCACCATCCGCGGCGGATTGTTCACCATCGCCCATTTCGGCCATGTGATGAAGTACACGCTGGGCAGCATGACCAGCAAAGAGGCAAACGCCAAGAGCGACAAGCACGTGTCTCCTTTTGAGGCTGTGTGCGTGGCCATCGGCGGCTGCGTGGGCAACGGCAACATCGCCGGCGTTGCCACCGCTGTTGCCACCGGCGGCCCCGGCGCCGTGTTCTGGATGTGGGTGTGGGCCTTCTTCGGCATGATGATCAAATGCGTGGAGACCGCTCTGGCCTGCTACTACCGCAGCCGCGACAAGGACGGCACCTTCTACGGCGGCACCACCTTCTTCCTGGAAAAGGGCCTGGTGCAGCGCAGAGGCATCAAGGCTGCCTGGGCCATCGCGTTTTTGTTCGGCTTCGGCTTTGTGTGCCAGTTCCTGGGCGGCTCTCAGGCCTACTCCATCGCCGAGTCCCTGAACACCTGCTTCGGCATCCCCATGATCGGCTTCACTGTCGTTTACTCCCTGCTGCTGTTCTACATCATCTTCCGCGGCGTGCCCCGCATCGCCAAGGTGGCCTCCAAGGCCGTGCCCTTCATGTGCGTTGCCTATGTGCTGGGCGGCCTGGGCATCATCGCTCTGAACATCAGCGACGTTCCCGCTGCGTTCGGCATGATCTTCAAGAACGCCTTCACTCCTACCGCTGCCATGGGCGGCTTCGTGGGCTCCACCGTGGCTGCCACCATCCGCACCGGTATGGCCCGTTCCATCAACTCCAATGAGGCCGGCCAGGGATCTTCTCCCCTGATCCACGGCTCCGCTGACACCGTGCACCCCATCCGTCAGGGCCTGTGGGGCGCCTTCGAGGTGTTCGTGGACACCATCATCATCTGCTCCGTCACCGCTCTGAGCGTTCTGTGCTCCGGCGTGTGGAACTCCGGCACCAGCGGCGCCAGCCTGGCCATCGAGGCCTTCCAGGCGTCCTACGGTCAGGCGGGCGTGGTGTTCCTGGGCATCATGATGCTCTTCTTCGGCATCACCACCACCTCCGGCTGGTTCGCTTACTATCTGGTCATCATGAAGCACGGCCTGCGCCGCTGGCCCGGCCTGTATGAGAAGGTGGCGTCCGCCTTCCGCTTCATCTATCCCCTGCCCAACCTGATCATCGTTTCTTCCATCGTGCTCACCGGCAACGGCCCCGACCTGTTCTGGATCATCGTGGACATCACTCTGGCGCTGCCTGTGTTCGGCAACCTGCTGTCCATCTTCCTGCTGCGCAATGACTTCTTTGCCCTGCTGAAGGACTACAAGGCCCGCTATATGGGCATCGGCACCGTGGATCCCAACTTCCAGCCCTTCTACGACGAGCCGCCCAAGCCCGGTGACGGCAGCTACGAGGAGTACATGGAGCACATGAACCCCGCGAAATCTTAATAACAAAACCAAAACATTAGCGAAATCTTAACTTGTTGCGTGCTATCATGGAACCGGCGGCCAGCGCCGCCGGGTTCCGGTAACATAGGGCTTCGGCCCGTAATCCCCGCTACATCGGAACCATAGGAGGTATCATTGTGTTTAAGGAAAGTGACAAGGAATTCTCTTTTGAAACGGAGATCCTGAGCAAGGGTGTCTATATCAAAAACCCCACCACCAACCCGGAGGTGGCACCCATCTTCATGACCACCGCGTTCAATGTGGAGGATCTGGACGACCTGGAGAAGCGGTACAGCGAACACGGCTTTTGCTATAACCGCAACCGCAACCCCAACCGCAGCGCCCTGGCGGAGCTGATGACCTATCT
>CAUWEK010000207.1:0-9227 GCA_963557435.1 uncultured Dysosmobacter sp. | reverse complement strand
TCTGGCCTTGGAGGGCAACGGCCCCTTACAGATCGCCACGGCGTTGGGAAACATGGGGGTGCTGAACCCTTCGGCCTATCGAACCAGCAAGGGGATCAGCAAGGGCGGCTCCAAAAGCACGCTGGAGCCTACCAAGTGGAACCATACCACCGTCAAGAAAATCCTCACTTTGCAGGAATACTGCGGCGATGTAATTAACTTCAAGACCTATTCCAAGTCCTACAAGATGAAGCGTCGGATTGAAAACCCGGAAGAAAACCGGGCCATCTTCCTCAATGTCCATGAGCCCATCATTGACCGTGTGACTTGGGAAAAGGTGCAAAGCCTGCAAACCACCCGGCGCAGGCGGCCTACCGTAACAAAGGAGTCCAGCGCCTTTTGCGGCTATCTGAAATGCCCGGAGTGCGGCGGCAATCTGACTTTCCACTTCAACCAAGGCAACCACGACATCAAGTTCTTTAGCTGCAACAACCACAATTCCGGGCTCCGCAAATGCTCGTCTACCCACTATATCCGGCTGGACTTCTTGGAGCAGGTCGTGCTCTATGAGATACACCGTCTGGCCTGTTTCGCCAATGAGTATGAAAACGACTTTATCAAGGCGATGGTGGGTCGCTCGGCAAAGGTGGCGGAAAATGACAGGGTACGCAAGAAGCGGGAGCTGGACGGGCTGCTGGCCCGGGACAGGGAGCTGGATATGCTCTTTGAACGGCTCTATGAGTACAATGTGTCCGGCAAGATCGACGATGCTCGGTTTGCCAAAATGTCCAAGCGGTATGAGCAGGAGCAGGGCGAAAACGCCAAGAAAATCAAGGCGCTTCGTCTGGAACTGAAAAAGCTGGAAGATAAGCGGATGGATGTGGACACCTTCTTGGAAACGGTGCGGCGCTACACCGACGCTACCGCCATCACCAAGCGCATGGTTGCCGAACTCATTGAGTATATCGAGGTCTATCCTGCGGTCAAGGAGGACGGCGTTACCAATCAGCGGGTGACGATCCACTACAACTGCATCGGTGCCTTTGAGGTGCCGGATCGCCGGAAAATCCCCGAGCGGGATATTCTGCTGGAAACGAGAAAAGGCGTAGCATTAAGCTACGCCCCGGCGGTGTAAAGGTGGTGTGGGATATGAGAGCATTTCTCTATTGCCGTGTCGCCCATGACGATTCTTTCGCATTGGAACAGCAACGGTTTCTGCTCCAGCTCTACGCAAAGCAGGCTGGATATACCATCATCGGCGCTGCGGACGAATACGGCAGCGGGCTCACATTAGAACGCCCGGCGCTCCAAAAAGTGACCGAGGCCGTTGTCGCTGGCAGGGTGGATGTGGTGTTAGTCCATAGCCTGACCCGGATAGGCCGGGAATGGGGGATGACCCAAAGCTACATTGACCTGCTCACCCGGCACAAGGTAAAGCTCCTGTGCATCCGGGATCGGCTGCTGTTCGATGAAAACGGCGCTGCCCCAATTTTGACAATAAAAAATACGGAGTGTCCTTTGTAGGATACTCAGATCCTATAAGGACACTCCGCATGGTCCGAGTGGCGAGACTTGAACTCACGACCCCTTGACCCCCAGTCAAGTGCGCTACCAACTGCGCTACACCCGGTTATTTTGTTCGCTGCCGTGTTTCTCGCGGTCAGCTTGTTTATAATAGCATGGCTTTTTGGAAAATGCAACCCCTAATTGCAAAAAAAATCAAAAAAATTTTTGAGCAGGATCGGAGGAGGAAATTTCCTGATAACTTCTTGACAAACTGGGGAAAATAGAGTATCATGCCAGGTAATGAAAAGGGAGTAGCTGGCACAGTATTGTGTATCCGCAGGCGTCAGTACGGGCTTTGACCCCGCTTCGGATTGAAACGGCGAGACTTTTGCAGCAATGCCATGGCATTGACGCAAAAGCCTCGCCGTTTTTGCGTCTGGCCAGGAAAGGAAGAAGAGTATGAAGACTGAGACAAACATCTGGCAAAAAGATAGGGAGGCGCTGTTCCGGGAACTGGAGTGTACTCCGGACGGACTGGACCAGGCGGAAGCGGAACGGCGCTTGGAAAAATACGGACCCAACGAGCTCCAGAGCGGAGCGAAGAAAAGCGTGCTGCGCATTTTCCTGGAGCAGTTCGCGGATTTCCTGGTAATCATTTTGATTTTGGCGGCGGTGGTTTCCGCCATACTGGGCGATGTGGAGAGCACGGTGGTCATCCTGGCCGTCATCACCCTCAACGCGATCTTGGGTACCGTGCAGACGGTGAAGGCGGCGGCGTCGCTGGACAGCCTTAAGCAGATGTCCGCTCCCACGGCCAAGGTGGTCCGAAATGGGCGCACGGTGCAGATCCCCGGACGGGAAGTGGTTGTAGGCGACGTGGTGGTACTGGAGGCCGGCGACTCCGTGTGCGCGGACGGCCGCCTTTTGGAGTGTGCCAGCCTCAAGTGCGCCGAGAGCGCCCTGACCGGTGAGAGCCTTCCCGTGGAAAAGGAGACCGGCGAGATCCAGGGCGAGGTGGCTCTGGGCGACCGGAAGAACATGGTGTTCTCCGGCAGCTTTGTCACCTACGGCCGGGCGCGGTTCCTGGTGACGTCCACGGGTATGTCCACAGAGATGGGCAAGATCGCGGCGCTGCTGAAAAACACGGAGGAGAAGAAAACGCCCCTGCAGGTGAGCCTGGATCAGTTCGGACGCAAGCTCTCCATCGGCATTTTGGCCATCTGCGCGGTGCTGTTTGCTGTGAGCGTGCTGCTGCGGGGTGAGAACGTGATGAACGCGTTCCTCTTTGCCGTGGCGCTGGCGGTGGCGGCCATCCCGGAGGCTCTGAGCTCCATCGTCACCATCGTGCTGTCCTTCGGCACCCAGAAGATGGCCCGGGAGAACGCCATCATCCGCAAGCTCCAGGCGGTGGAGGGCCTGGGCAGCGTATCGGTCATCTGCTCCGATAAGACCGGCACTCTGACCCAGAACAAGATGACGGTAAAGAAGCTCTACACTGCCGGGCGGATCATTGATGTTGCGGACGCGGATTTCCACGATCCCGTACAGGAGCCCCTGCTGCGGACGGCGCTTTTGTGCAGCGATGCCACCGTGAACGAAAGCGGCGAGGTGGGCGACCCCACAGAGACGGCGCTGGTGCGTCTTGGAGAGGACCACGGCTTTGACGAGGCGGAGGTCCGCGGCCGCTGGCCCCGCCTGGCGGAGCTGCCCTTTGACTCTGACCGCAAGCTTATGTCCACGGTCCACAAGCTCTCCGGCGGCTATGTCCTGGTGACCAAGGGCGCCGTGGACGTCCTGCTGGACCGGTGCGTCATCTCTCCTCAGGCCCGGGAGGAAGCGGAGCAGGCCAACCGGACGTTCTCCGAGCAGGGGCTGCGGGTGCTGGCCTTTGCCGTGCGGCCTCTGGAACAGCCGGAGGTGGAGCTGGCGGATGAGAACGGGCTGGACTTCCTGGGCCTGATCGCCATGATGGACCCGCCCCGGCCGGAATCCAAGGCTGCGGTGCGCGAGTGCATTGCCGCCGGCATCCGTCCCATCATGATCACCGGCGACCATAAGGTCACCGCCGCGGCCATCGCCAAGGAGATCGGCATCCTCACCGAGGGCACCGAGGCGGTGGAGGGCGCCGTCATCGACGGCATGAGCGACGAGCAGCTGCGTCAGTTCGTGCCGAAGGTGTCCGTCTATGCCCGGGTGTCTCCGGAGCATAAGATCCGTATCGTCAAGGCCTGGCAGGACCGGGGCAACCTGGTGGCCATGACCGGCGACGGCGTCAATGACGCCCCCGCCCTCAAGCAGGCGGATATCGGCGTGGCCATGGGCATCACCGGCACGGAGGTGGCCAAGGACGCCGCTGGCATGGTGCTCACGGACGACAACTTTGCCACCATCGTCCAGGCGGTGAAGAACGGCCGCAACGTCTACGCCAATATCAAGCGCTCCATCCAGTTCCTGCTCTCCGGCAACGCCGCGGGCATCCTGACCGTGCTCTACGCCTCCTTGCTGGCGCTGCCCGTGCCCTTTGCGGCGGTGCACCTGCTGTTCATCAACCTGCTGACGGACTCCCTGCCCGCCATTGCCCTGGGCCTGGAGCCCCACTCCGACGCGGTCATGCGGGAAAAGCCCCGCCAGCGTAGCGAGGGCATTTTGACCCGCCCGTTCCTCATCAGCGTCGCGGTGGACGGCGTGATCATCGCCGCTGCCACCATTCTGGCGTTCCGTCTGGGCCTTGCCGTCGGCGGCGCCGCGGTGGGCAGCACCATGGCTTTTGCCACGCTGTGCCTTTCCCGCCTGTTCCACGGCTTCAGCTGCAAGTCCGGAAGCCCCGTGCTGTTTACCAGAAAGTTCTGGAACAACCGCTTCCTGCTGGGTGCCTTTGTGCTGGGCGCGGTGTTGCTGACGGCGGTGATGACCATCCCCGTGCTGGAGCCGCTGTTCCAGGTGGCGCCGCTGACCCTTGGCCAGCTGGGCACGGTGGCCGGCTTGTCCTTGGGATCTATGGTGCTCATCCAGCTGCGCAAGCTGATCCGCAAGGGCTGAATGAAAGAAAAGAGAAGCTCCGGCATGGCCGGGGCTTTTCTTTTTGCCCGGAAGCGGGTATAATGGCGAAAAAGGGAGGGATAGATGTGATCAACTCCACCTTGTGCTATCTGGAGCGGGGGGACGAGTACCTGATGCTCCACCGGGTGAAAAAGCGCAACGACGTGAACCACGACAAGTGGATCGGCGTGGGCGGAAAGTTCCTGGAAGGGGAGAGCCCGGAGGAGTGCATCCTACGGGAGACGGAGGAGGAGACGGGCCTCCGCCTGACGCAGTACCGCTACCGGGGCCTTGTGACCTTCGTGTCCGATGAGGCGGAGGGGGAGTTCATGCACCTGTTTACTGCCACCGGCTGGACGGGCACGCCCCACCCCTGCGACGAGGGCGAGCTGCAATGGATCCAAAAAGCACAGCTGCGGGCGCTGCCCATGTGGGAGGGGGACAAGATATTCCTGAAGCTTCTGGAAGAGGATGTCCCGTTTTTTTCCCTGAAGCTGCGCTATGAGGGCGAGCATCTGGCCCAGGCGGTGCTGAACGGACAGACGCTCATCTGACCTTACGCCATACCACAAAGGAGGAAGCAACATGACCGGAACGATCCTGCTCTTTGGCTTTGACTCTTTGCTGAATATCCTGGCGCTGAGCGCCGCGGTGGCACCCTTTGAAGCGGAAGTGGTGCCTGTTGCCAGAGGGGATTACAACAAACCCATCGGGGTCCTGGCCGGACTGGATACAGAGGCGGCGCCTTCCATGCCCTATGCCGGCGGCACGCTGGGTGGGCGCATGGTGGTGCTGTGCGGACTGGAGGACCGGCTGGAGCCGGTGCTCGCCGCGCTGAATCAGGCGGGGGCGGACTGCATGAAGGCGGTGCTCACGCCCCATAACCGCGCTTGGAACGCACTGAAGCTCTACGGGGAGCTGCAAAGGGAGCGGGCGGCCATGGAGCAGGGAGGCCGGCGATGAAGCTGCTGGTCTCGGCCTGCCTTTTGGGCTGCCGCTGCCGCTACGACGGAGCGGCCAAGCCTCACCCGGCCATAGAGGCCCTGGCGGCGCGGCATACGCTGGTGCCTGTGTGCCCGGAGCAGCTGGGCGGCCTTTCCACGCCCCGTCCCCCGGCGGAGCGGCAGGGAGACCGGGTGGTCACCCGGAGCGGCACCGATGTGACGGAGCAATACCGCCGGGGCGCGGAGGAGGCCGTGCGCCTTTGTACATTGCTGGGCTGCCAGGCGGCGCTTTTGAAAGAGCGCAGCCCCTCCTGCGGAAAGGGACAGGTGTACGACGGCACGTTTTCCCGTACGCTGACAGCGGGGGACGGCGTCACCGCCGCGCGCCTTGCCGCGCTTGGCATTCCGGTTTATGGTGAATCTCAGGTGGAGGAGTTGCTGAAGTGACGGCGGCTCCTCCGTCATTTTTGACAATTTTCCTTGCGGATTTTCCTCGCCTTTTTAGCCGCCATGCCCTTGCAAAGCAGTGACGGGGCCTGTATAATAAGGCGAACTGAGAAAGGGAGGTACTACCATGGGAATGATGCATGTTCTGTCCGCGGTGTCCTCCGGGGCCTATTTGCCCTCTTATTTCTGAAACCGGCATTGCTGCCGGTATTTTTTTTGCGCATTTGTGCGTGACGAGAGGAGAAATGACATGAACGAGACAAAAAACAACGCCGCGCCTATCCGGGATGCCCGGACGCTGGGCGCGCCCAAGATGCTGCTTCTGGGATTGCAGCACATGTTCGCCATGTTCGGCGCCACGGTGCTGGTCCCCATTCTGGTACAGGGCTACGGGCTGCCCCTGTCCATCCAGACCACGCTGTTTTTCGCCGGCTTCGGCACGCTCTTTTTCCATGTGTGCACCCGCATGAAGGTGCCTGCGTTCCTGGGCTCCTCCTTTGCGTTCCTGGGCGGCTTCCAGGCCATGGCGGCTATGGACAGCGGCATTTACGCGGGTATGGACCCGGCGGAGAAGCTCCAGTACACCTGCGGCGGCATCGTGGTGGCGGGCCTTTTGTATGTGGTGCTGGCGCTTATCATCAAAGCGGTGGGCGTCCATAAGGTCATGCGCTTCCTGCCTCCCGTGGTCACCGGCCCCATCATCATCCTCATCGGTCTGAACCTGGCGCCCTCCGCCGTGTCCAACGCCTCCACCTGCTGGTGGCTGGCCCTGGTGGCCATGGCCATCATCGTGGTGGCCAACATCTGGGGCAAGGGCATGATCAAGATCATCCCCATCCTGCTGGGCGTGGTGGGCTCTTATGTTGTGGCCCTTCTGGCCGGCAAGGTGGACTTCACCAGCCTGGCCGGGGCCGACGTGCTGGGCTTCCAGCCCTTTGTGACCAACTTCGGCGGCTCCGTGGCCAAGTTCGACATCTCCGCTATTTTGGTCATGGCGCCCATCGCCATCGCCTCCATGATGGAGCACATCGGCGACATGTCCGCCATCTCCGCCACCGTGGGCGAGAACTTCATTGAAGATCCCGGCCTCCACCGCACTCTGGTGGGCGACGGCATCGCCACCGCCCTGGCAGGCCTCTTCGGCGGCCCTGCCAACACCACCTACGGCGAAAATACCGGCGTGCTGGTGCTCTCCCGGGTCCATGATCCCCGGGTGATCCGGCTGGCTGCCATCTACGCCATCGTGCTGTCCTTCAGCCCCATGTTCGCCGCCTTCGTCAGCTCCATCCCCTCCGCCATCATCGGTGGCGTCAGCTTCATCCTCTACGGCATGATCTCCGCCATCGGCGTAAGAAACGTGGTGGAAAACCAGGTGGACTTCACCAACTCCCGCAACCTGATCATCGCCGCGGTCATCCTGGTGTGCGGCCTGGGCTTCACCGATGGCCTCACCTTCCATGTGGGCGGCGTGTCCATCACGCTGACCTCCCTGGCCATCGCTGCCATCGCCGGCATCGCCCTCAACGCCATCCTCCCCGGCAACGACTTCCAGTTCGGCAAGTCCGCCAACTCCGATACCGCAGCCTCTCTGGGCCGGTATTGAGCGGTTTTCAAGAGCCGCCCCGCATCCAAACGTGCGGGGCGGCTTTTCTGCGCGGTGAAAAAATGGGAAAAACCGCAAAAAAGCTGGGAAATGGTTGACAATTTTTTCATATCTTATATAATGTACACGCAACGAGACCCATGATAGAGGCGCGGGCTTCAAAAGTACCGCCTTCCAACGGCAGAGCACCGGGGAGGCGGGAAAGGGGAGACCGCCGAGGCGCCTTTCCGCTGCCTGGCGGAAGGAGGCCGGGCCGCCGGAGAATATCCGTCGGACTGTCACCCCCGCGGTGGAGCGCTGTCATGACCTATGGGATCTTCCCACGCTTTCCTGAAGTCATGATGCTGTATCATGGCTTCATTTTTTATGTGAGGAGAGAGAAACATGAAAAAGAACATGCGCCGCCTGCTGCCCATGCTGGTGCTGGCGGCCCTGGTGGCCACGGTGCTGTCGGTCACCGCACTGGCTGCCGATCCCACGGAGGAGCCGGGCACGAAGATGATCGAGTGCCCCGTCTGCGGTACCTCCGGCGCCTGTATGGACTGCTACGGCCTGGACCCGGCCTGCGAGAGCTGCGGCGGCACCAACGTGTGCGCCAACTGTGACGGCACGGGCTATGTGACCTCCCCCAGCCGGTTTTATAACACCCTCTGGGCCCTTTTGCCGCCGGTGATCGCCATTGCCCTGGCCCTCATCACCAAGGAAGTATACAGCTCGCTGTTCCTGGGCATCGTGGTGGGCGGACTGCTCTACTCCAATTTCAGCTTTGAGGGCACGGTGCTCCATGTATTTGAAGACGGCATCATCTCCGTCCTCTCGGACAGCTACAATATGGGCATCCTGGTGTTTTTGGTGATCCTGGGCGCCATGGTGTGCCTCATGAACAAGGCCGGCGGCTCCGCCGCCTTTGGCCGCTGGGCCCAGACCCACATCAAAAGCCGCGCCGGCGCCCAGCTTGCCACCATCGTGCTGGGCTGCCTCATCTTCATCGACGACTATTTCAACTGCCTGACCGTGGGCAGCGTCATGCGGCCTATCACGGATAAGCACCGGGTCTCCCGGGCCAAGCTGGCCTATCTGATCGACGCCACCGCCGCGCCCATCTGCATTATTGCCCCCATCTCCTCCTGGGCCGCCGCTGTGGCGGGCTTTGCCGAGGACGGGCAGGGCCTGAATCTCTTCATCCGGGCCATTCCCTTCAACTTCTATGCCATCTTGACGGTTGTCATGATGGTAGGCATGGTGGTGATGAAGGTGGAGTTCGGCACCATGGCCATTTTCGAGCGCAATGCCGAGGAGACCGGCGACCTGTTCTCCGGCCCCAATCCCTACGCCATGATGGATGAGGAGACGGTGGAGGACAAGGGCCGGGTGCTGGATCTGGTGCTGCCCATCGTGGCGCTGGTGATCTGCTGCGTCATCGGCATGATCTACTCCGGCGGCTTCTTCTCCGGCACCGGCTTCGTGGAGGCGTTCTCCAACTCCGACGCATCGGTGGGACTGATGCTGGGCTCCGCCTTCGCGCTGGTGTTCACCGTCGTGTACTACATGATCCGCCGCAGCCTGACCTTCCGCCAGATGATGGAGTGCATCCCCGAGGGCTTCAAGGCCATGGTGCCCGCCATTTTGATCCTGACCTTCGCCTGGAGCCTGAAGGCCATGACGGACTCCCTGGGCGCCAAGTACTTTGTCCGTGACTTTGTCCAGGG
>CAUWEK010000206.1:0-9270 GCA_963557435.1 uncultured Dysosmobacter sp. | reverse complement strand
CGTGGTCGTGGGGATGCTCGTGGTCGTGGGGATGCTCGTGGTCGTGGGGATGCTCATGGTCGTGGGGATGCTCATGGTCATGGGGATGCTCATGATCGTAAGGGTGCTCGTGCAGGGCGGCTTCTCCCGCTCCCAGGGCCACATCGTGGCTGTGCTCAGACTGGCCGCGGACTTCCACCGCCATGTGGGTCCCTGCGATGCCGCAGGTGACGGCCTGCTCCGCCGTCACGGTGACGCCGGGGATCAGACGGTTCATGGTGTCCAGGAAGCGGCGCTTTTGCGCCTCGTCCAAAAGCTCATAAAGGGCGGCGGAGAGCATGTCTCCCGCGGCGCCCATATTACATTCCAGATACAGGGTGTTCATCATTGATTCCCTCCATTTGATTGATGCGGCTGGCCAGGAAGCCTGCGCCGAAGCCGTTGTCGATATTCACCACGCTCACGCCGCTGGCGCAGGAGTTGAGCATGGACAAAAGGGCGCTGACGCCGCCGAAGGATGCGCCGTAGCCCACGGAGGTGGGCACGGCGATGACGGGACAGTCCACAAGGCCCCCCACCACGCTGGCAAGGGCCCCCTCCATGCCTGCCACGGCAATGACCACCCGGGCCCGCATGAGGGGTTCCAGATTGGCCAGCAGGCGATGCAGCCCGGCCACGCCCACGTCGTAGAGACGGGTGACGTGGTTGCCCAGGGTCTCGGCGGTGATGGCTGCCTCCTCCGCCACGCCCATGTCGCTGGTGCCGCCGGTGCACACCACGATGCTGCCCCGACTCTCAACCGGCGCGGGGAACGCCACCGCCAGGCGGGAAAGAGGCTCGTAGCGCAGAGGGAAGCGGGCGGAGAGGATGTCCGCCGTCTCCTGGGGGATGCGGGTCACCAGCACGTTTTCGCAGCCCTGGCGGTGCATGGTCTCCAAAATGCCCAGGATCTGCTGAGGGGTTTTGGACTGGCCGTAGATGACCTCCGCCGTGCCCTGGCGCACGGCACGGTGGCCGTCCACCTTGGCATAGCCCAGATCCTCAAAGGGCGAGAGCTTCAGCTGCACCAGGGCGTCCTCCGGGGAAAGGGTCCCGGACTGAACGGCCCGCAGAAGCGATAATACGTGATTTGCCATGGTTGCCTCCTTACATGGATGGGGTCCGGGGCGTCAGGTCCAGCGCCGCCTCCCGGAAGAATAGGCGCAGCCGCCACAATAGCTCGTCCCGCCGCTGCGCGGCCATGGGAAACTGCTCCGCCGTCAGCTGCACCAGGGCGCCCTGGCCCCGCACGCGCACCCGGAAATCCCGGAAGCCCATTTGATAGAGGGCGTCCTCCGCCCGCTCCACCGCCTGGAGCGCGTCGGCGGTCAGAGCCGTGCCCGTGGGGACGCGGGTGGCGAGGCAGGCGTAGGCGGGCTTATCCCAGGTGGGCAGCCCCGCCAGGCAGCTCATGCGGCGCACATCCTGCTTGCTAAGGCCGCACTCCTGCAGGGGAGAGCGGACGGAAAGCTCTTCAAGGGCCCGCATACCGGGCCGGTCGGCCCCATCGTCGGAGGCGTTGGTGCCGTCGATGAGCAGCGTGTAGCCGTCGGCTGCGGCCCGGTCACGCAGGGCGGAAAAGAGCATGCGCTTGCAGTGGTAGCACCGGTCGGGGCCATTGGCGGCAATGGCCTCATTTTCCAGGGTATTGAGCTCCACCACCGTCAGCGGGACGCCGCACCGGCTTGCCACTGCCCGGGCATCGGCCAGTTCAAAAGCGGGCTGGAAGGGGGTACGGACGAAATAGGCCCGCCAGTCCCGGCCCCGCACGCCGGCCGCCCAGGCCAGCAGCGCCGAGTCCACACCGCCGGAAAGGGCCAGGGCGCCGTTGGGATGGGCGTCAAAAAAAGCGGAAAGCTGCAAAGGGATCCCTCCTTAAAAATAAAAAAAGACATGCCCGGAGGGGAATGTCTTCTGACATTGGGCGGCTGCATGTCCGCCATGAAATATGAGAGAGCGCGGTAAAAAAGAGCGCCTGGAGCGCCCGGCGGCCCTTCAGGGCCACATTTTTTTACATTATACCAAACACCCGCTCCACCGTCAAGAAAAAGGAAACGCCGTTGACAAGGGCGGCACCGGCGGGGTATGCTGGAGAAAAACTATGGAATTATAAGAGGTGTACGCATGAACCGTACGGATATTTTGGTGGCGGTCATTGACGGACAGGGCGGCGGCATGGGCCGGGCACTGGTGGAGGCCGTGAAAAAAAGCGCGCCGAACGTGCATGTGCGGGCCCTGGGCACCAACGCCCTGGCCACGGCCGCCATGCTCAAGGCCGGGGCCGACGACGGGGCCACCGGGGAAAACGCCGTCATCTGCAACGTCAAACGGGCCCATGTGGTGCTGGGGCCGGTGGGGGCACTGGCGGCGGACGGCCTTTTGGGAGAGGTGACGGCGCCTATGGCCGCGGCCATAGGCGCGTGCGGCGCGGTGAAGATCCTGCTGCCCTCCAATCGCTGCGGCATCCGACTGGCGGTGGGACCGGCCCAGAGCCTGCAGTTCTATATCGGCGAGGCCATGGAGCTGCTGAGCGAGGAGCTGGAGCGGCTTTGCGGCGCATGAGAGACGAAAGGAGAGAGAGCATGGTTTCTGGCATGGAGGGGCGGGACAGCTTCCGCTCTCAGTGGGGCTTCCGGCTGGCGTGCATCGGCTCGGCGGTGGGGATGGGCAATATCTGGCTGTTCCCGTCCCGCATGGCCCAATTCGGCGGCGCCACGTTCCTGATCCCCTATGTGATCTTTGTGGTGCTCATCGCCTCCACCGGCGTGGTGGGGGAGATGGCCTTCGGCCGGGCCACCGGCGGCGGGCCCGTGGTGGCATTCGGTGCCGCCGCCCGGCGCCGCACCGGAAAAGCGCGGTGGGGCGAGGCGCTGGGCATCCTCCCTGTGGTGGGATCTTATGCCATGGCCATCGGCTATTCCGTGGTGGTGGGCTGGCTTTTAAAATATGTAATTGGGGCTTTTACCGGCTCTGTGCTCTCCAATGAGGGCGTGGAGGGCTTTTCCGCCTTCTTCGGCACCGTCTCCTCCGCCTGGGGCAACACCGCCTGGCAGGCGGTGGCTATGGTGATCTGCTTTGTGGTCATGGCCCTTGGCATCGGCGGAGGCATCGAACGGGCCAACAAGGTGCTCATGCCCGTGTTCTTCATTTTGTTCCTGGTGCTGGCGGTGTACATTGCCGGACTGCCCGGTGCCATGGAGGGCTACCGCTACATCTTCGTGCTGCGGCCCCGGGAGCTGCTGGACCCACAGGTGTGGATCTACGCGCTGGGCCAGGCGTTTTTCTCATTGTCCATCGCCGGAAACGGCACCTTGATCTACGGGTCCTATCTCTCCCGGGAGCAGGATGTGCCCGCCTCCGCCCGGATGGTGGCCGTCTTTGACTCGGCGGCGGCGCTGCTGGCGGCTCTGGTCATCATCCCGGCCATGGCCACGGCGGGCCAGACCCTCAGCGAGAGCGGCCCGGGCCTCATGTTCATCTTCCTGCCCTATCTCTTCAAAACCATGCCCGGCGGCGGGGTCATCATGGTGATCTTCTTTGTGGCGGCACTGTTTGCCGGATTCACCTCCCTTATCAACCTCTTTGAGGCGCCGGTGGCCACGGTGCAGGAAAAGCTGCACCTGGGCCGCATCCCGGCGGTGGCCCTGGTGGGCGCTGTGGGCATGGCGGTGAGCCTTGCCATCCAAGGCATCGTCTCCGGCTGGATGGATGTGTGCTCCATCTTCGCCTGCCCGCTGGGCGCCCTGCTGGCGGGGATCATGTTCTTCTGGGTATACGGCAGGGAGGGCTGCCTGGAGCAGGTGAACCTGGCCCGCAAAAAGCCCCTGGGTCCCTGGTTCTATCCACTTGCAAAGTACGTCTTCTGCGGCGTGACGATAGCGGTTTTGATCCTGGGCGCGTGGAAGGGAGGCATCGGCTAAAATGCGGGAGCTGTGGAAAAAGATCCTGTATGCCCTGGAGACGGGGCAGGCGGTGGAGCTGGTGAGTATTCTGGAAGCCAGCGGCTCCACGCCCCGGGGCGCCGGGGCGGTCATGGCGGTGTTTTCCAGCGGCGAGAGCGCGGGCACCATCGGCGGCGGCGCCGTGGAGTACGAGGCCCAGCGCGCCGCGGCGGACCTGCTGAAGCGCGGCGGAGACGACGTGCGCCGTTTTCGCTTCGTCCCCGGGGACGCGGCGTCATTGGGCATGGTGTGCGGCGGCGACGTGACGGTCCAGTTCCAGTTCCTGCCCGGCGGCGAGGGACCGTGCACCCAGGCGGTCCGGGACCTTGCCGCTGCCTTTTCCGGCAGCCGGGACACCTGGCTCCTGCGCCGGATGGAGGACGGCCGGGTGGTGGAGATGCGGACGGTGGACCATGCGGCGGAGCAGGTGCCTGCGGGACTATTGGAAAACGGCCCCGTGTACCGGGACGGGTGGTTTTCCCTGCCGGTGGTCCGGGCCGGGAAGGTGTATATCTTCGGCGGGGGCCATGTGTCCCGGGCGCTGGTGCCGGTGATCGCCGCGGCGGAGTTCCGGCCCGTGGTGTACGATGACCGGCCGGAGTTCGTGACGCCGGCGGCCTTCCCCCAGGCGGAGGGGCTTTTGTGCGGGCCCTTTACGGAGCTTGCGCGGCACATCACCGTGACGCCGGAGGACTATGTGGTCATCATGACCCGGGGCCACCAGGCAGACTACGAGGTGCTCGCGCAGGTGCTGCGCAGCGGCGCCAAATACCTGGGCTGCATCGGCTCCAAGCGCAAGCTGGCATTGTGTAAAGAGCGCCTTTTGGCGGCGGGCTTCACCGAGGCCGAATACGCCCGGCTCCACGCCCCCATCGGCCTTGCCATCGGTGCCCAGACGCCCTCGGAGATCGCCGTGTCTGTGGCGGCGGAGCTGATCGCCGTCCGGGCGGGAGTGCGGCCATAATGGGCGTGGGGCCAAAAGAGCGGAGCGCGCGAACGCGGGAGCCTTTTGAGGCTTCCGCGTTTTTTCGCCTGTCCCTGAGCCAAAGACAGGAAAATGTCTGCTTTTCTTGCCAAGGGGACCGGGGCGTGGTACAATAAGACATCAAAAAAGGAGGGCTGCCCATGGATCGGATCAGCAAGGAAAACTACTATCTGGATATCGCCGAGACAGTGCTGGAACGGGCCACCTGCCTCAGGCGGGTCTATGGCGCCATCATTGTCAAAAACGACGAGATCATCTCCACCGGCTACAACGGCGCTCCCCGGGGCCGGGCCAACTGCGTGGATATGGGATACTGCTCCCGGGAGGTCATGCGGGTGCCCCGGGGGCAGCGGTACGAGCTTTGCCGCAGCGTCCACGCCGAGGCCAATGCCATCATCTCCGCCGCCCGGCGGGACATGGTGGGCGGCACACTGTATCTGGTGGGGCGGGACGCGCAGACGGGAGAGCTTCTCAATGACGCCACCTCCTGTTCCATGTGCCGCCGCCATGTGATCAACGCGGGCCTGGAGCGGGTGGTCATCCGCCGCACCAAGACGGAGTTTGAGGTAGTTCCCGTGTCCGACTGGGTGGCCGAGGATGATCTGGCGCCTGCTCAGGCAGAGATGGACCTGCCGGAAAGAAGGGGAGACACACTTTGAAAACAGGACTGGTCACCTTTTACCACATCCACCATTACGGGGCCCTTTTGCAGGCCTACGCCACGGAGCGGGCCGTGGAGGCTCTGGGCGGGGAATGTGAGATCGTGGACTACTATGTCAATCAAAATAACGCCCTCTTCCGCGCTCCCACGGGGCTGGGCAGCGCGGCGGCGGATGCCCATACCGCCCTGCACTACGGGGCGCTCAAGACCCGCTACGACCGCTTCGAGGCGTTTTCCCGCCAGTATCTCAAGCGCTCTTCCCACCGCTACGAGAGCGTATCGGAGCTGGCGGGCGCGGCGCTTCCCTACGATGTGATCCTCTCCGGCAGCGATCAGATCTGGAACCCGAAGATCTTCCCGGACGGGAAGTTCGACCCGGTGTTTTTCGGCGCCTTCTCCCGAAAGCGCAAGATCGCCTACGCCCCCTCCTTCGGCATCCCGTCGGTGCCGGAGGGGATGGAGGACGAGCTGCGGTCCTATCTGGACGCCTTTTCCCATATCTCCGTGCGGGAGCGGCAGGGACAAGCCATTGTGGAGCATGTGACGGGCAAGACTGTGCCCGTGGTGCTGGACCCCACGCTGCTGCTGGACCAGAGCGCCTGGAGCGCCATCGCAGCGCCCCCGGCGGAGAAGGGCGGCTATATCCTGTGCTACTGCATCAGCAAGCCCGGTGCCCTGGCGCCCTATATCCGCCGCCTGGCGGAGGAGACGGGACTGCCGGTGGTGCAGCTTTGCGGCATCCGTCAGCGGGTGCATCCCAAGGCCCGCTGTGTGCTGGACGCGGGCCCGGCGGAGTTTTTGGGGTTGTTCCGGGGCGCCAGCTATGTGTGCACCAACTCCTTCCACGGGACGGTGTTCTCCGTCCAGTTCCAAAAGCCCTTTTTCACCGCCGTGGCTCCCAGTGAGCTGGCCGCGCCGGAGAGCTCCCGCACCTTCAGCCTGCTCAGCCGTCTGGGGCTCGAAAACCGGGTGGTGGGCAAGGGCGACACCGCCGACGTGCACGATGCCATCTGCTGGTCGGAGGTGGAGCGGCGGCTGGAGAACGCCCGGCGGGACTCTGTGGAGTATCTTCGCCGTGCGCTGGCGGATGAACCGCTGGAGTCCCGGGAGGAAGAGCCGGCACCGGCGCAGGACAGCCTGCCTACGCTGGCGTCCCATATCCACTGCACCGGCTGCGGCGCCTGCGCCAGTGGCTGCCCCAAGGACGCCATCACCATGGAACGGGACAAGGAGGGATTCCTCTACCCGGTGATCCACAGTGATCTGTGCGTCCGCTGCGGCCACTGCACCGCCATTTGCCCGGCCCTCCGGGAGCAGCCGGAGCGTCCGCTGCCGGCGGCCTTTGCCGCCTGGAACCGGGTCGAGGACATCCGCAAGGACTCTACCTCCGGCGGCGTTTTCTCCCTGCTGGCGGAGTATGTGCTCGAATGCGGCGGCGTGGTGTTCGGCGCCGCCATGGACGGTCACCAGCACCTGCGGCATGTGGCGTGCTTCCGCAAGGAGGAACTCTGGCGCCTGCGGGGCGCCAAGTACGTGCAAAGCGACCTGGGGGACTGCTACCGGGAGGTGAAGCACTGGCTGGAAAGCCGTCTGGTGCTCTTTTCCGGCACCCCCTGCCAGGTGGACGGGCTGTACCGCTACCTGGGCACCCGGCCGGACAACCTGGTCACCTGCGACCTGGTCTGCCACGGCGTGCCCTCCCCCGGCGTGTGGGAGGACATGGTGCGCTCCATCGAGCGCCGCAAGGGCAAGACGATCCAGGCGGTGCGCTTCCGCAACAAGGTCACCGGCTGGAAGGACAGTCACTTCACCGTCGTGTACAGCGACGGCAGCGTGGATTCCGCGCCGCTGTTTGCAACGGAGTACGGCCACGCCTTCGGCCGGGCGCTGTTCCTGCGGCCCAGCTGTTACCGCTGCGCCTATACCTCCGCCGCCCGGGTGGGCGATTTCACCCTGGGCGACTTCTGGGGCCTGCGGAGCGATGAGCTGCCGGAGCAGCAGGAAAAGGGCGTTTCGCTGCTGCTGGTCAATACCGCCCACGGAAGCCATCTTTTCGACCAGCTGCCCCTGGCCAAGGAGAAATTCCCCCTGGAGCGGGCCATTGCCGGCAATCCCCGGCTGGCCTCTCCCATTGCCCAGCCCCCTGACCGCTCCGCCTTTTTTGCCGCCTATGCCCTGGAGCCCTTCGATCAGGTGCGCAAGCGCTTTTTTGCCCTGCGCCCCCTGCCGATCCGGGCGGCGGCCAAGCTGCTCAGCCCCGAGGTCAAGGAGAAGCTGCGGAAAAAAATTCGCTGATCACTGTTGGAAAAACAACAGCATTTCTGGATATACTCTGCTATGATGCAGGTAGAAAGCATACAAAACACATGAGGAGGAAAAAACATGAAGAAGTATGAGTGCGTTCTTTGCGGCTATGTGTATGACGAGGCTGCCGGTGACCCCGACAACGGCATCGCTCCCGGCACCAAGTGGGAGGATCTGCCCGCTGATTGGGTGTGCCCCCTGTGCAGCGCCGGCAAGGATCAGTTCGAGGAAAAGTAAAAAAATGCCGCCCGACCGGGCGGCGTTTTTTTGTGAAAAACAGGAAAATCCTGCGCTGCCCGGTTGACAGGGCGCGGCTGGCTTTTTACAATACGGATGGAAAAAAGAGACAGGGGGGATGGGGATGGTATACAGGGGAAAGACCCGGACCGCGGCGCGGCTGGGCCTGCTGGATACCCTCCGGGGCCTTACCCTGGTGGAAATGGTGGTTTACCACGCCCTGTGGGACGCGGTAAATCTGGGCGGCTGGGACCTTGCCTGGTACGACGGCTGGCCGGGCTTTCTCTGGCAGCAGCAGATCTGCTGGAGCTTCATCCTGCTCTCCGGCTTTTGCCTGCACCTGAGCCGCCATCCTCTGCGCCACGGGGCCAAGGTGTTCGCGGCGGGACTTCTGGTCATGGCCGTGACGGCTCTGGCAACGCCGGAGGATGCGGTGCGCTGGGGGATTTTGACGTTCCTGGGAGCGGCGGCCGCCGTCACGGCGGCTGTGCGGCCGGTGCTGGAGCGGCTGCCGCCGATCCCCGGCGCGGCGGTGTGCGCCGTGCTGTTCGCCCTCACCCGCAAGATCGACGAGGGGGTGCTCCTGGGAGCGGCCGTCATGCCGGAGTGGCTGTATCAAAATGATATCACGGCCTTTCTGGGGTTCCCGCCCCACTCCTTCTCCTCCACGGATTATTTTTCCCTGCTGCCGTGGATCTTCCTTTTCTGGGTGGGGTGGTTTTTGTTCCCGGTGTGGAAGGACAAGGCGGTGCTGCGGCGCGTCGCCGTGCGGCCGCTGATGTTTTTGGGCCGCCACTCCCTGATCCTCTACCTCATCCACCAGCCGGTCCTCTACGGTTTGCTGCAGGCGGCGGCATATCTGAAACCATGAAAAAAGCACCGGCCTTTCGGCCGGTGCTTTTTTATCAGTGCAAAATCGCGTCTGCCAGCGCCTCCAGGGCGGGCATGTCGCTTTCCTTGAATGCGCCCCGCAGCGTGACGGTGGGCTCCACCACGGTGATCTCCTTCATCTGGGAGAGGATCTCCTTCATGGTGCGGGCGGCGGAGGGGGCCCAGGAGCCGTTTTCCAAGAGGGCTACGGTCCGCTTCTGGAAGTTCTTCCCCTTCAGGTGGTGGAGGAAATC
>CAUWEK010000205.1:0-9313 GCA_963557435.1 uncultured Dysosmobacter sp. | reverse complement strand
GCCGCGCTTCCGGACTCCCTGCTGGAAAGCGAGCTGTTCGGTTACGAAGAGGGCGCCTTTACCGGCGCCAGGAAAGGCGGAAAGGCCGGTCTTTTTGAAATGGCAAACACCGGCTCCATTTTTCTAGACGAGATCGAGGGCATGGCGCCCAGCACCCAGCTCAAGCTGCTGCGGGTCATCCAGGAGCGGGAGATCATGCGCGTGGGCGGCGACCGGGTCATTCCTATCGATGTGCGCATCATCAGCGCCTCCAACGAAGACCTGCTGGGTTTGATGGAATGCGGCAAATTCCGCAGCGACCTTTTCTACCGGGTCAGCACGCTGCCTCTGAACCTGCCGCCGCTGCGCCAGCGTCGGGAGGACATCCTGGATTTGATCGAGGAATTCAAAAGCGCCCTCCGCCTTACCTTTGTATTGACCGAGGATGCCAAAAACATCCTCCTGCGCTATGCCTGGCCGGGGAATATCCGGGAGCTGCGCAACTGCGTGGAATACATGGGCTGCCAGAACCTTTCGGTCATCGAGCCGGAGAACCTCCCCTTCATGATCCGCACCACGGCGGCCGCAGCCAGTCACCCGGCCGCGTCCGCCTCCCAGCTCGAAACGGAGCTGCTGCGGCTTTTGAGCCTGGAGCCACGGGGCCGCAGCCAGTTATCCAAACTTTTGCGGCAGGAGGGCTTCTCCGTTTCAGAAGGCCGACTGCGGCGGGAATTGGAAGCACTGAAGCAAAAGGGCTACATCACCTCCGGTGTGGGGCGCGGCGGCTCGCGGCTGACTCCGCTGGGCCAACAGGAATATGAAAACAGGCTGAAATAGGAAACATCCTATTTCAGCCTGTTTTTTCTTCCCGGTGATTGCCTGTTTTGTCGGATTTGCAGGCATTTTTCCAAGCAGAGCAATTGGCATAAATTTTGCTTTATATTTGGGCATAACGACCCACACACTACCGACAGGAGGCAGAAAATCATGAGCAGCTTCAATCTCGATCAGGCCCGCTTCAACACCCAGGCGATCCATGCCGGCTACCGCCGCGACAGCGACTTCGGTGCCCTGGCCACTCCCATTTACCAGACATCCACCTTCACCTTTACCAGCGCCGATCACGCCATGGGCGTGTTCAGCGGCGACATTCCCGGATACGACTATACCCGCGCAGGAAACCCCACCGTCCGGGTCTTTGAGGAGAAGATCGCCCGGCTGGAATGCGGCGAGGACGCGGTAGCCACCTCCTCCGGCATGGGTGCCATCGGCTCGGCCCTGCTGGGCCTGCTGCGCTCCGGCGACCATATCGTCTGCGGCAACACCGTGTACGGCTGTACCGACGTGGTCATGCGGGAGATCCTGCCCTCTCTGGATATCACGGTCACCTTCGTGGATACCGGCGATCTTTCCGCCGTGGAGCAGGCTATCCAGACCAATACCAAGGTCATCTACTTTGAAACGCCTGCCAACCCCACCATGCACGTGACGGATATCGCCGCCGTAGCCGCGCTCAAGCAGGCACACCCCGGCATCCGCATCGTGGTGGACAACACCTTTGCCCCGCCGCCCATCCAGTACCCCCTGAAGCTGGGTGCCGATGTAGTGGTACATTCCGTTACAAAATACATCAACGGACACGGCGATGTAATCGGCGGCGTTGTGATCGGAAGCAAGGAAGACATTGCCGAGATCCGCGGCCGTGCCGTGGGCAAAATTTGCGGCACGCCTCTGACGCCGTTTTGCGCCTACCTCATTATCCGCGGCATGAAGACCCTGGGCATGCGGGTACGCCGCCACTGTGAAAACGCCCTGGCGTTGGCTCAGTATCTGGAATCGTCTGACTATATTGAAAAAGTCTATTATCCCGGTCTGCCGTCTGCCGGACGGGATTACGAGGTCGCGCAGCGGCAGATGAACGGACTGTACAGCGGCATCATCTCCTTCGTTTTAAAGGATGGCATCCACGGCATGTCCGCCTTCGACGCCGCCAAGAAGCTCATGGACCACCTGCAGCTCCCCGCCATCGCCGTCTCTCTGGGCGACCCGGACACGCTGATCCAGCATCCGGCTTCCATGACCCATGTGAAGGTCCCCAAGCCCGTTCGGGAGGAGATCGGCATTACCGACGGTATGCTCCGCTTCTCCGTAGGCCTGGAGGATATCGAAGATCTCATTGCGGACTTTGACCAGGCCTTCGCAGCCCTCTGATATCGCCCAAACACCTCAGAACAGAAAGGAGATTCCTATGGATAACCATTCCGCCAAAAAGCCCAATGGCTTTGCGCTTCTCCCCTTCGTTTTGTTCCTGGTGCTCTTTCTCTATGGATTCCCCATCGTAACCGCCACATTGTTCTCCGTAGTCATGGCATTTTTCTACGGGAAAGGAAAAATCAGCGAAAAATTTTCCGTCTTTGCCCGGGGCGCCGGTGATGAAGGCGTTTTGACCATGCTGCTCATCTTCGCTCTCTCCGGCGCATTTTCCTCCGTTGCAACCGCTATGGGCGGCCGGGACGCCGTGGTCAACATGGGCCTTTCCCTGGTGCCCACCCAATTCCTGGTGGCCGGCTGCTTCATCATCGCCATGCTCATGAGTACCGCCTGCGGCACCTCCATGGGTACTATTGCCGCCATCACGCCCATCGCCGTGGGAGTGGCGCAAAAGGGCGGCCTGGACATGATGATCCTGCTGGGCGCCGTGGTGGGCGGTGCCATGTTCGGCGACAACCTGTCCATGATCTCCGACACCACCATTGCCGCCGCCAGAGGTCAGGGCGTGGAAATGAAGGACAAGTTCCGCCTGAACTTCCTGATCGCTCTGCCCGCGGCAGTCATCACGCTCATCCTTCTGTGCATCCTGGGCCGTCCTGACACGGCTGTATCCATGGGCGACCTCTCTTACAGCGTGGTCAAGGTCATCCCCTACCTGGCCGTGCTGGTCATGGCCGTCATCGGCGTGGATGTGATGCTGGTCATGATGGTGGGCATCGCCAGTGCCGGCGTGATCGGAATGGCCACCGGCGTGCTTACTATTCATGATTTTGCCCAGCAGATCTGGACCGGCATCACCGACATGGACCAGAGCTTCTACCTGGCGGTGCTGGTCTCCGGCCTTGCGGAGATGGTCAAGGAGCAGGGCGGTATCGAGTGGCTGGTTGTCAACATGCAGAAGATCATGAAGAGCAATAAGTCCGCCCAGCTCAGCATCGCCGCGCTGGTAGGCCTGGCCGACGCAGCCATCACCAACAACACGGTGGCCATCATCGTTTCCAACCCCATCGCCAAGGACGTCAGCGCCCAGTACAAGATCGATCCCCGGCGCACCGCCTCCCTGCTGGACCTGTTCTCCTGCGTGGTACAGGGAATCATCCCCCACGGCGGCCAGACTCTGCTGGCCTGTACCCTGGCAGCTTCCTATGGGGTCTCTGCCACCCCCATCTCCGTGATTCCCTATCTTTGGTATCCCATGCTCCTGGGCGTTTTCGGCGTGATCTCCATTTTTGTCCCCTATGCCGACGGTATCTGCCGCAAGGACCCCTGGGATTGGGAACATGACTGTGCCTCTTCCCGCCTGGCACATTCCCAGGTCAGCGCGGATTCCCCCAAATAATCCCCTCTCTTGTCCCAGCCCGGGTACGGCCGTCCAAAGCGGCCGTACCCGGGCACCTCTTTTTGCAGACAATTTGATCTTCCCGTCTGTTCTTCCGCGTTTTTCCCGTATTTTCCATATCTTTTCCGTTGTTCATTGATTCTCGTTTTAGAATATGGTATTATTTTGAAATAAATTGTCATTTAATAGAGCGCACATAAAAATTTCAGAAGCAGTAACTACCGTCTGCATGGTCAAAGCTTTATCCCCTGCTCCGGTTTTTCTGCAACCTATCAGCATTTTGCGGTAAACGCATATAAATAACGGGGAATCGTCATGTACGAAAAAGTAATCAAACGTTGGCTGGGAGCAGCCATCGCACTTTTGGGAATACTCTGCTTTTCCTGGCTGTATATCCTTATCGCCGCCGCTATCGTAATCGACGATCCAGGACCGGTCTTATTTCGGCAGGAGCGGGTAGGAATCCACAAAAAGCCTTTCAGAATTCTGAAATTCCGCACCATGAAAATGGACACTCCTCATGACGTGCCCACCCACCTGCTAAAAAATCCGGACCAATATATCACCCGGGTAGGGAAATTCCTGCGCAAGACCTCCCTGGACGAAATCCCGCAGCTTTTCAATATTGTTAAAGGAGACATGAGCATTGTGGCCCCCCGACCAGCCCTGTTTTCTCAGGAAGATCTGCTGGAGGCGCGGGAGCAATACGGTGCCAATGATATCCGCCCGGGGCTTACCGGCTGGGCCCAAATCAATGGCCGGGACGAACTGGAAATCACTGAAAAAGCCCGTCTGGACGGAGAGTATGTCCAAAATATCAGCTTCCTCTTCGACTGCCGGTGCTTCTTTGGCACCTTTTTGAAGGTGCTGCGCCATGACGGCGTGGTAGAAGGCGGTACCGGCACGCTGGATGAGAAAAAGGAGACGGCAAAAAAATGAGCAAGATCCTGATTATCACCAATCACTCCTATATGCTCTACCGTTTTCGCCTGGAGCTGATCCAAGCACTTATGAAGGATCATAATATAGTGCTGAGTATGCCCTTTGTAGGCCATGAAAATGACTTTCAGGCTCTGGGTCTGCGGTGCATCAATACGGACGTAGACCGTCGAGGCATCAATCCCAAAACAGATTTTCGCCTGTTTCTAACGTATTGTCGTCTTTTGAAAGATGAACGGCCAGACCTTGTTATCACTTACTCCATCAAGCCAAATATTTATGGTGGACTAGCCTGCCGCATAGTCGGTATCCCATACTGCGCCAATGTGCAGGGGCTGGGCACAGCTTTTCAGCGAGAGGGCCTGGCTCAGTTTGTCACATTTCTTTATCGCTTAGCCTTGGGCAAAGCCAAAACAGTCTTTTTTGAAAACCGGGCCAATGCCGATGAATTTTTAAACCGGCATATTCTCCCCGCAGGGCGAGAGACTGTCCTCCCAGGTGCCGGCATTAATTTGGAAAAGTACCCCTATATTCCCTATCCCAAAAACGATGCAGTCCATTTTCTCTACCTGGGGCGCATCATGCGGGAAAAGGGTATGGACGAGCTGTTTGCCGCCGCAGTTCGTCTGCACGAAGAATTTGGAAATAAGGTTGTCTTGGACCTTGTAGGCTTTTTTGAGGACGCCTATAAATCCCAGGTTGAGCAATTACAAAAGTCTGGCATTGTCGTTTTCCACGGTTTCCAGTCCGATCCCCTCCCCTTTTATGCTGCTGCAGACTGTGTAGTGCTGCCCAGCTACCATGAGGGCATGAGCAATGTGCTGCTTGAATCCGCCGCTGTCGGCCGCCCGGTTATCACAAGCGATATCCCCGGGTGCCAGGAGGCGGTGGATGACGGCATCAGCGGTTACCTGTGCAAAGTGCGGGATACTGACAGCCTGTATGAACAAATGCGCCGCATGGTCTCTCTTCCTCCGGATGTGCGTCAGGCCATGGGCCAAGCCGCCCGGAAAAAAATGGTGCAAGAATTTGAAAAAGAACAGGTCGTACAGGAAACGATCCACAGCTTGTTTTCTGGTCTTCATAGCTTCCGGTGCTCCAAAACTTTCTGATCTTTTTCTATGACCGCAGTCTTTTCTATATGCAGAATATCTATTATTGAAATTAGTTTGCGGAGATAAAAAATGTCGCATCTTATTTTTTTATACTGGGGATGCATTTGTCTGATGTATCTATCTCAAGTCTATTATCCTCTCAACAAATCACCCCTTTCTCAACTTAATCGCTCTTCCTCCGCGTCTGTTCGTTCAGATTTCTTTATGGTCCTTGCCATCATATGGATGACCTGCTTTTCTTTTCTGCGAACAGCATACAATGACACCCTTACATATATTACCAACTTTCAACAATCTGAATCTGTTGCCGATTTTTTTATTCGGGGCGGTCTATTGGAATGGGCAGGAAATCCGCTCTCCGACCTTTACCGGGATCTTGTCCGCAGTATTACAGAAAACTATCACATTTATTTCTTTTTCCCTGCGTTCTTGAGCAGTTTTGCTGTAATAAAGCTTTTTAAAAGGTTTTCTGTTGCACCAGCCTTTTCTCTTTTGGTGTTTTTTTCTATTGGGACCTATGTTGTATATATTGCAGCGCTCAAGCAGTGCATTGCTATGTTTTTCCTCCTGCTGGCACTTCCGTATGCAATTGACAGGAAATATGTACGGTTTTATCTGTTGGTATTTATTGCAATTCTGTTCCATACTCATGCGTTTATGTTCGCGGTTGTTCCTTTGCTAATGGGAAAGCCTTGGGGAAAATTGACCTGGGTCATGCTTGGAGTTGCAATTTTTGCCATGATAACCTACAATTTTACGCTGGGAGCCTTTATGGAGTATGCCCAGTCGCTGGGGGCCAATGTTGCGGAGGAAGAGGTTTTTGACAATCATGCCATCAATATCCTCCGTATAATAGTATACTGGATTCCTGCCTTTTTGGCACTGGTTTTTCAGAGGCGTCTATTTTGGAACTCCTCCCGCACAGAAAACCTGTTTATCAACATGTCTTTGCTGAGCGCGTTTATTTTAATGATTGGTCTGGTACAGGGTGCCAATCTGTATGCCAGAATGGCAGCCTACTTTGAAATCGCCACAGGTATTGCACTTCCCTGGATGATTCAAAAGCTCTTTACAAAGCCGTCAGCAAAATTTGTTACTATCTGTGCAGCTGCGTTTTACTTTGTATATTTCGTATATGAGTTCGGAGTCTCTAAAGACTTTGGAGGAAGCTATCAGACAATTACTTTGTGGGAATTCATCGGAAGCCTGCTTATTTGAGGGAATGGATATGAAAAAAGTCATAACTTACGGTACCTTTGATTTGCTTCACTATGGGCATATTAATTTGCTTCGTCGAGCACGGGAACTGGGTGACTATTTAATCGTTGCGCTTTCTACGGATGACTTTAACTGGAATCAAAAAAGAAAAAAATGCTATTTTACCTATGAGCAGCGCAAGGAATTGCTGGAAGCGATTCGTTATGTGGATTTGGTGATTCCGGAGGAAAACTGGGCGCAGAAAATTTCAGATGTCCGCGAGTTTCGAGTAGACACGTTTGTTATAGGAGATGACTGGAAAGGAAAATTTGACTTCCTGAAAGAATACTGTGAAGTTGTTTATCTGCCTCGGACTCCGGAAATCTCCACCTCACAGATCAAGCAGGAATTAAGGAAAGAAAAATAATGGAAGGAACACTTCGCAGACTGCAGCTTACACAGCTGGAGATTTTAAAGGTTTTTGACCGCTTTTGCAGAGAACACGATCTGAAGTATTCTCTTTATGCTGGCTCTCTTTTGGGTGCTGTCCGCCACAAAGGATTTATTCCTTGGGATGATGATCTGGATGTGTGTATGTCCCGAGCGGATTATGACAGATTCCTTGCCCTGTGGGAAGAATCAAAGCCAGAAGGATATATTTTACAAAACAAGGAGAATACCCCCAATTTTGGGCAGTCTTTTTCAAAAATACGAAAAGATCATACTACATTTTTGCAGGAACAGCGTGAAGTTGGACAATACCACACCGGTATTTTTTTAGATGTTTTTCCCCTTGACCGAATTCCAAACCGTGGGATGAAACGCAAGCTCTTCAAATGGCATTGTATGAAATATCAGCTTCTGACCAGAGAATTTGTGCCTCCCAAATCCAGCACTATAATTCGCATAGGATCCTCTTTGATTTTAGCATGTACGTCGAAGCGCTGCCGAGAAAGATTGCGTCAGAGTGAACTGAAAAAGATAACCCAATACAATTATCAGAGGAATCTAGAAGTTGCTGCCATAGAAACCATGGATTCTCTTAAAAAGACGTTTGCACCCGATATGTTGGACGTATATATTGATCTGCCCTTTGAAGATGGAAGATTCATGTGTTTTGCCGGATGGGATGATCATTTGCACCGCAAGTACGGGGACTACATGAAGTTGCCGCCTGAAGAAGAGCGCGAGTGGCGGCATCACCCAATTCTAATCGACTTTGAAAAGAACTATGACGAGTTATTCAACAGCAGAGGATAAACTTTACGGCCAAATTCATTATTATATTGAAAATTATTATGAAGCCGCTTTTTATATGTAAATATGTATACTAAAATTTCTGTAATCATGGGCGTTTACAACTGTGGCGACACTTTGGAGCAGGCTATTTTGTCTATCCAAAACCAGACTTATTGCAACTGGGAATTAATCCTTTGTGATGATGGGTCTTCTGACAATACATATGAAGTTGCCCAAAAACTCGCTGCCATGGATAGCCGCATCATATTGTTGCGCAATCCACAAAATCAAGGTCTGAATCAGACATTAAATAATTGCCTAGCTGCTGCAACTGGAAAATATATCGCTCGTATGGATGGCGATGATGATTGTGCGCCAGAACGTTTTGAAAAGCAGATTACTTTTCTTGAAAAACATCCTGAATATCAAATCACCAGCTGTCCTATGAAGCTCTTTGATCAAAACGGTGTGTGGGGACAAACCGTTGTTCCAGAGTTTCCAACCCCAAAAGAAGTCGTGAGTGGAACACCCATCAGTCATGCCGCTGTGATGCTACGCAAAGAGTGTATAGACGCCGTAGGTGGATACACTGTGAATAAACATATGCTCCGCGTTGAAGATGTAAATTTATGGATTAAGCTTTATGCTGCTGGGTACCGGTGTTGCAATATTCAAGAACCCCTATACTGGATGCGAAATGACCAAGAAGCTCTCAATAGGCGAAAATATATTTACCGTATCAATTCCGCTTACGTACGTCTACAAGGATGCCGGATGATGCATCTAGGTATTGACTGCTACTTAAAAGCATGCATGCCTTTGATAAGCGGACTGATTCCATCCAAACTTCGCCAATTCATCCGAAAAAAACAACGGGGAGTTGTCAGGTGATGTTAAAAATTCTCTTCTTGATCCATGATCTTGGGCAGGGTGGGGCAGAAAAAGTCTTGGTCAGCCTGGTAAACAATATGGATCAATCAAAATTTGACATTTCTGTCACCGCTTTATTTGGGGGTGGTGTCAATGAACAGTTCTTGGCACCTCATATTCACTTTCGCAGTATTTTCCCTAAAAATATTCCGGGAAACAGTAAGCTTATGAAGCTTTTAACGCCCCGACAGCTACATCGTCTTTGTGTAAAAGAGCATTATGATATCGAGGTATCCTATCTTGAAGGTCCTTCTGCTCGGGTTGTCAGTGGATGTTCAGATTCAAATACAAAACTCATTTCGTG
>CAUWEK010000204.1:0-9329 GCA_963557435.1 uncultured Dysosmobacter sp. | reverse complement strand
CACGATGCCCGTGGTCACGGACTGCCCATAGCCAAGGGCGTTGCCGATGGCCACCACCTGATTACCTACGCTCAGCGCATCGGAATCGCCGATCTGCGCGATGGAGATGTTGGAGAGGGTGTCCTCCGACAAGCTGCTCATCGGCACCTTGATCACCGCGATATCCAACTCCTCATCATAGCCGCACAGCTCTGCCTCACACACGGTCTCATCAATGAAGCCCACAGAGAGCGTGGTCGCATCCTCCACCACATGGTAATTGGTGACGATATAGAGGTCTGTGGATGTCTGCGCGATGATCACGCCGGAGCCGCAGCTGGTGGTCTCCTGCTGGGTGGTCTGCCACTCGCCATTATGTCCGAACCAGCGATAGAATTGCTTGACTTCCTGGACAGAGATATTGGTAATGGACACCACGGAAGGCAGCGCTTCCACTGCGATATCGGATACATCCAGACCGCCCAGACGCTGGGATGTACTGTCCAGCGACATGGCTGAGGCGGAGATCGTCTGAGAGACCGCTGCATCTTCTTCCGGCAGCAGGCAGCTGACACCGTAGTATCCTCCGGCAGCGGCCCCGCCCAGGACCGCCCCGCTGAGACACAGCGCAGCAAGTCTTCTCGGAAGGCTTGCCCTTTTGCGCCGCCGTCTGGGAATAGCGGGGTACATGGTGTTCTCTTCGTCATATCGATTTTTTTCCAACATAAAAGATTCCTCCCTTTCCTTGAAGGCCGTCTTGTTCGTTCAGGTTTTGGCCTTATGATACGGGGGACGGCTGAATTAAATCTGAAATCTCACAAAAATTTTTTTACTTGCTTCTGACGAGTTTTTGCCGTCTGCCGGGCAATCCCCTCCATTTTCAGGTTCACTTCAGCGTTGCTTTGTATGATCTTTATTATAATGAAACATTCATTGTACACGGAGGGGTCCTTTTGAAGATTTTGATCATTGAAGATGAAAAACTGCTGGCGGACACCATTGGCGCACTGCTTCGGCATAAGGGGTTCGATGTGGAGATCGTCTATGATGGCGAGTCCGGCGCGCAGTACGCGGAGCTTGGTGTCTATGATCTTTTGATCCTGGATGTCATGATGCCGAAAATGGACGGATATGCCGTTGCCCGGCATGTCCGGACCAAGCGCCTGGGCACTCCGATTTTGATGCTCACGGCCAAGTCTGACCTGGAAGACCGCATCACCGGATTGAACGCCGGCGCGGACTATTACCTTACAAAGCCCTTTGACGTGCGGGAGCTGCTGGCCTGCATCAATGCCCTGCTGCGCCGTCAGGGCCAGCAGGTGAACGAGCTCAAATTCGGAAACACCTCTCTGGATCTGTCCTCAGCCATGCTGCTTTGCGGCGACAACAGCATCCATCTTTCTGCAAAGGAATTTGACATCATGCGCTTCCTGTTCCAGTCCGGGCAGCGAAACCTCTCCAAGGAAGTGATCCTGGCCAGAGTCTGGGGCTATGATTCCGACGCCGTGGCAAACAACGTGGAAGTCTACGTGGGCTTCCTGCGCAAGAAGCTCGCCAGCATCGGCTCCAATGTCCGCATTGAAGCCCGCCGTAATCTGGGGTACCATCTGGAGGTGGAACAGGATGATCCAGCGTCTGCGAGTTAAGTTTGTTGTCATCAACATGGCCATCGTGACCATGATGCTGTGCGTGATCTTTGCACTGGTGCTCTATTTCACCAGCTCCAGTCTGGAAGGTGACAGCATCCGCATGATGGAAAGCATTGCGGCTCAGCCCTTTCAGCTGAGCGTCCCCGATCAGATGGATGAAGAGGTCCGGCTCCCGTTCTTCTCCCTCCGGCTGGGACCGCATGGAGAGCTGCTGGAAGCCGGCGGGGGCTACTATGACCTCTCCGACAGCGCTTTTCTGGACCAGCTCATCTCCCGTGCCTACGCCTCTCCCAAAAAGCTGGGCGTCATCCAGGAGTATAACCTCCGCTATTACCGGATGGACACCTCCGCCCATCCGTGCGTGGTATTTGCGGACATCTCCAGTGAAATGGCCACCATGGACAGCCTGCGCAGCACCTGCCTGGTTCTGGGCGTTATCAGCTTCTTCGCCTTTTTGCTGATCAGCATCCTGTTGTCCCGGTGGGCCGTCAAGCCGGTGGATGCGGCCTGGAAGCGACAGCGGCAGTTCGTGGCAGCTGCTTCCCATGAGCTGAAGACACCGCTGACGGTCATCACCACAAATGCAGAGCTTTTGCAAAGTCCGGAGTATGACGAGCAGACCAAAAGCCGCTTTTCCGACAGTATTTTGACCATGTCCCATCAGATGCGGCGGCTCATCGAACAGATGCTGACTCTGGCCCGGACAGACCAGGCGGAGGCACAGGAGGTCTTTTCCCCTGTGGATCTGAGCCGCCTGACGGAACAGGCGGCCCTACCCTTCGAGCCGGTGTTCTATGAAAAGGGGATGCGCCTGGTCACCCAGATCAGCGGCGGCATCCAGGTGGCAGGCGACTCCGAGCAGCTGCGCCAAATCGTGGATATCCTGCTGGACAATGCGCAAAAGTATGCCAGCAGCGGCGGAACCACTTGGATCAGCCTGCAAAAAAAGGCGCGGGGCCGCTGCCTTTTGACTGTGTCAGACGAGGGCCCCTCCATCCCCCCGGAGGAGCTGGAACATATTTTTGAGCGCTTCTACCGGGCCGATCCCGCCCGCAGCCGGACAGGCAGCTTCGGGCTTGGCCTCTCCATCGCCGAGGGGATCGTCACACGTCACCACGGAAAGATCTGGGCCGAGAGCCGGGGCGGGATCAACCGCTTTTTGGTGGAGCTTCCCTGCGTCTGAACTCTCTCTTTAAACGCGCGCTGTCGGGAAACCGGGCAGCGCGCGTTTCTTTTTTCCGCCTTTTCCCAAAGCTTCAGCGTCCTTTCAGCGTTCATGCCTATAATCGGCTTGTATGCAAGAGCCGGCACTGCCGGCAGTAAGGAGGTCAACCATGATATCTGTGGAGCACTTGACAAAATGCTACGGCGGCTTCACAGCGGTCGACGATCTCTCCTTTGAGATCGAAGAAGGACATGTGTATGGATTTCTTGGGCCCAACGGCGCCGGAAAGTCCACGACCATGAACATCATGACCGGCTGCCTTTCCGCCACGAAAGGACGCGTCGTCATCGACGGCTACGACATTTTCCAGGAGCCCTACGAGGCGAAAAAAAGGATCGGGTACCTTCCCGAACAGCCGCCCCTGTACATGAACGAAACGCCGGAGGAATACCTGCGGTTTGTGGGAGAGGCAAAGGGGCTGCGGGGTCCGGAGCTGGACCGGCAGATCGAAGAAGTCATTGCCCAGACGAAGATCGAGGATGTGCGCAGACGCAGTATCGCCGCGCTTTCCAAAGGCTACAAGCAGCGCGTAGGCATTGCACAGGCCCTGCTGGGCCACCCCAAGGTCATCATTCTCGACGAACCCACCGTAGGCCTCGACCCCATCCAGATCATCGAGATCCGGGACCTGATCCGCCAGCTGGGCCAATCCCACACGGTCATCTTCAGCTCCCATATCCTCTCGGAGGTACAGGCTATCTGCGACCAGATCCTCATGATCGCCAAGGGAAAGCTGATCGCCTTCGACCGTCCGGAGAATCTGGAGAAGAAGCTCCTCTGCCCCAACGAGATCACCTTTACGGCGGAGGCATCGGAGCAGGAAGTGACCGACATCCTGTCGGCCATTGGTCACATTACCGACATGCAGGTGGAGTCCCAGGAGCAGGGCCTTGTGCGTGTGCAGCTCAAGACAGATCTGGACAATATCCATGACCTGTCCCGCTCGCTGTTTTTTGCCTTTGCCGAGCGCAGGCACGCGCTGCTGGAGATGACACTGAAAAAGGCGAATCTGGAGGACATTTTCCTGGAGCTGACCGAGCAGTCCGAGCAGGCCCCTGAAGAAGAGAAAAGCGAGGTGGAGCAGGCATGACAGCCGTATTGAAGCATGAACTGAGAAACTACTTCCACTCCCTGACCGCCTATGTGTTCGGTGCATTTTTACTGGCATTCGTAGGGATCGGCGCCATGCTGTACAACATCCAGGCGGCAGTGAGCAACTTTGAGTTTGTTCTGAATTTCAGCAGCCTCGTCTTTGTGGTGATCGTCCCCATTTTGACCATGCGGGTCATCGCGGAGGAAAAAAAGCAGAAGACGGATCAGCTGCTCTATTCCCTCCCCATCTCCACCACTCAGGTGATCCTCGGCAAATATGTAGCGCTGCTGATTCTCTATTTGATCCCCCTTGCCATCATCTCCCTCTATCCCCTGATCTTCTCGCAGTTCGGAGATGTGTATCTGCTGACCTCCTACGGCTCCATTCTGGCCTTCTTCATTCTGGGCGCCGCATTGATCGCCGTGGGTATGTTCATCTCCTCCCTGACGGATAACCAGGGCCTGGCGGCGGGTATCGGCATAGCGGTCATTTTGCTGAACTATTACAGTGTCAGCCTGTCGGAGTACGTCTCCTCCACTGCCGCCGGATCTGCCGTGGCGCTGGTGGTGCTGATCCTGGCTATGGGCGCCATCATCCGCTACGTCACCAAAAACGGCACGCTCGCCTACTGGTTCTGCTTTGTGCTGATCGCTGTGACGGTCCTGCTGCTCTTTGTGGACAGCAGTATTTTTGAAGGGCTCCTGCCCAGCATCATGGAAAAGCTGTCCCTGTTCGAGCGGTTCACCGCTTTTGTCAACGGTGTCTTCGACATGACCGCCATCGTCTATTACTGCACGGTCATCGCCTTTTTCCTGTTCTTGTCCGTGCAGTCCATGGAGAAACGGAGGTACAACTGATGAAAAAGAAGCCGTTTTCAAAGCCGGAGCACCGGGGCGTCGCCTTTCAGGGCGGAACCTACTCTCTGGCTCTGAGCGCCATCGTACTGGCGCTTTTGGTGGTGGCGAATGTGTTCGTCTCCGCCCTGCCCACGTCCATGACCAACTACGACATCAGCGCTTCCAAGCTCTATTCCATCACCAGCAACACCAAGGTGGTGGTAAACGCTTTGGAGGAGGACGTGACCATTTACTGGATCGTGCAGTCCGGCCAGGAGGATGACGTCATCGAAAACCTGCTGAGCAAATATGAAAGCCTGTCCGACCACATCACGGTGGTCAAGAAAAACCCGGACGTCTACCCCACCTTCGCCCAGCAGTACACGGACGAGACCGTGGAGAACAACAGCCTTGTGGTGGAATGCGGCGACCGCAGCCGCTTCATCGGCTATGATGATATCTATACGAGGCGGATTTGAGCTCCTACTCCTACAATACCTCCTTTGATGGAGAAGGTGCCATCACCTCCGCCATCGATTATGTGGTCAACGAAGAACAGCCCCAGGTCTATGTGCTGGAGGGACACGGTGAGGCGGAGCTGCCCTCCACCTTCAGCGAGCAGATCGAAAAGGACAATGTGGAGCTGACCACCTTCTCCCTTTTGACCGTTGACGCGGTTCCCGAGGAAGCGGACTGCGTCATGATCTACGGACCCACCAGCGACATTTCCGATCAGGAAAAGGAGATGCTGTCCGACTATGTCACCGGCGGCGGAAAGCTGCTGGTCATGGCCGGCCCGGTGGACGGCGGCTCTCTGGACAATCTTTACAGCCTGCTGTCCGATTACGGCGTCACCGCCAACGAGGGCATCGTCATCGAAGGCGACCGGGAGCACTACGCCTTCCAGTCTCCCTTCGCTCTGATGCCGGATATGGCCTCCAGCGACATCACCGACTCCCTCATCGAAGAGCACTATTATCCCATCCTGCCTATCTCCACGGGCTTGACCATTGAGGATGGTTCTTCCGCCACAGCCCTGTTGACCACCTCCGATGCCGCTTTCAGCAAGGTCTCCGGCTATGATCTGACCACCTATGAAAAAGAGGACGGAGACATTGACGGTCCCTTTGCCCTGGCGGTCTCCATCGACTGCGGAAACGATGGCCAGATCGTCTGGTTCTCCTCTTCCAGCTTCCTGGATGACATGTACAACGCATACTCCTCCGGTGCCAACGTGAACCTGGGCATGAACGCTCTGTCCTCTCTGATCGGAGAGAGTGAGGCCATGGCCATCCGCAGCAAGTCCCTGAACTACAACTACCTGACCATCAGCGACTCCGTGTCCTCGCTTTTGAAAACGACCATGATCGGTGTTTTCCCCCTGCTGTATCTGGGAATTGGTATCTTTGTAGTTGTCAGAAGAAGGAGGATGCAAAATGAAACGTTCTAAACGGCTGTGCATTTTGCTGGGCGTTCTGGTCGTGGCCTGCGTGGCCACCTTCGCCCTCAGCCGCTATCAGGCCCATCAAGAGCAGATCGAGACCAGCGGCGAGGTGGTTCTGGAGATCCCCGTGGACTCCGTCCAGGCCCTTTCCTGGGAATACGACGGCGAGGAGCTGGCCTTCCACAAGGATGACAAATGGATCTATGACGAAGACGAGGCATTCCCGGTGGATGGAGAAAAAATAGAAGGCCTGTTGGAACAGTTCTCCGCCATGGCCGCGGCGTTCATCATCGAAAACCCTGAGGATCTCAGCCCGTACGGCCTGAGTGATCCCACCTGCTCCATTGTGATCACCACCGATGAGGAGACTTATACTATTCTGCTGGGCGGATACAGTACCATGGACTCCCAGCGATATGTCTCCATTGGCGACGGCAATGTGTATCTGGTGGCCGATGATCCCCTGGACGACTACGATGTGGGGCTGCGGGATCTGCTGGACCCCGACGACATTCCTGCCTTTGACCAGGTATCGGAGATCACCTTCACCGGCAGTGAAAACTACCAGATCTTCTACGAGGCATATGAGGACGGCTCCACCCGCACCTACTGCGCCGATGACGTGTACTTTGCCCAGCTGGAGGACGGCACGCTGCCGCTGGACACCGACAAGGTTACCAGCTACCTGCAGACGATCCACTATCTGGATCTGAGCGACTATGTGACCTATAACGTCACAGATGAGGAGCTTGCCCAGTACGGCCTGGATGATCCGGAGCTGACGATCCAGGTGGACTACGTCACAGAGAACGAGGACGGAGACGAAGTCACCGAGACCTTTACCCTGCACATCAGCCGCGATCCGGATGAACTGGCCAAAGCAAAGCAGGAGGAAAGCGAGAGCAAGGAGGAAGACGCTGAGGAAGAGGAGATCACCGCCTATATGCGGGTGGGTGATTCTCCCATCGTCTACCGGCTCTATTCCGAGAGCTACTCCTCCCTCATGCGTGCCTCTTGTGACGACCTGCGGCACTCGGAGCTGCTTACGGCTGACTTCGCTGACATTACCCAGATCGACATTTCGCTGGACGGCTCTGACTATACCATCACCACCGATGGCAGCGGAGACGACCGGACCTACACCTATCTGGAAACGGAAGTGGAGATCGACGATTTCCGCGACGCGATGGAATCTCTCCAGGCAGACAGCTTTACAGATGAATCTCCCGCCCAAAAGGAGGAGATCAGCCTGACACTTCATCTGGACAACGAGGCCTTCCCCACTGTGGAGATCGGCCTCTACCGCTACGACGGCAGCAGCTGTCTTGCAGTGGTGGACGGCGTTCCCACCGCGCTGGTGGAGCGCAGCCAGGTGGTGGACCTGATCGAAGCGGTCAATGCCATCGTGCTCAACTGAAAAAACACCCCGGACCCATATGGGTCCGGGGTGCTCCTTTATTCGCATCGCAGAAGCAAAAAGACCTGAAACCGAAGTTTCAGGTCTTTTTGGTGGAGATAAGCGGGATCGAACCGCTGACCTCTTGACTGCCAGTCAAGCGCTCTCCCAGCTGAGCTATACCCCCATATTTGCTCCGAACGGAACAGATTTATTATAACAAAAGCAACTTACTTTGTCAACACTTTTTTCTACCGAAATCAGCGTTTCAGTAAATTGTTTTTCAGGGAAGGACCCACAGCAGTTTTGCTGTGGGTCCTTGGTGGAGATAAGCGGGATCGAACCGCTGACCTCTTGACTGCCAGTCAAGCGCTCTCCCAGCTGAGCTATACCCCCAAGCCGTTTGTTCCCGTTCGGAACATGTGCTAGTATAGCAGGTAAGCCCATGGTTGTCAACCCTGTTTTTTCTTTTTTTCACCATTTTTTTATTAAGGCCTTAAAGCGAACGTCAGCGCCACGGGATTGTGGTCCGACCAAGCGAAGCCCGTATCCACTGTCCATGCCCGGCGGACCTCCACATTGTCCGACACCAGGAAGCCATCTACCGTCAGCACGAAGCTTTTTTGCGGGTCGTAGGGCGCGTCCGCGTTGCGGCAGGAAGGCACCGGCGCATTTTCCTCCAGCGGAGCTGCCAGTGTGATCCCCTCCGGCAGCAGTTCCTCAGGGAACGGAGCCGCCCAGCTCTCCCCATTTCCGCTGACGCCGAAAACAGCTGCGGAATTTCCCAGAAGATCCTTGTTGAAGTCGCCGCCGCAGACCACATAGTCCCCTGCCGCATAGGCGCTGCGCATATCCTCCAGCAGCATGTTCACCTGCTCGATCGCTACCTCTCCATCGGTCAGATAGGCGGACAGGTGCACATTGTAAAGCCGCAGGTTCCGACCGTTGCTCACCGGAAGCGTGGAGACACTGTAACAGCGATCCAGGTCAATGAGCTTGGAGGGGCCTGTGGCGACGGGCAGACTGCGTCGCACCACCCGGTCCACCCTGTATCCGGAAAAGGTCAAAATTCCGGACTTGGATGCGCCGTGGGGCTCCAGGATCGGCCAGAACAGATATGGAGAATCATAATTCTGGGCAAAGCTGCTGGAAAGGCCGCTCAGCGCCTCCCGCACCAGCTCCGTCTCATCCACATGATGGCTCCGGGTGGCGTCCTGATCTACCTCCTGCAAAAAAACGAAATCCGGGTCCAGGGTCCGGACCGTCTCCATGGCCCCGGTGAGATTGTCCCGCACCGCCTGGTCAGAGTAGGCCCGAGACTCCGTGCCGCCGTCCATGAAAAAGCTGTAATCCGCGCTGTAAGCCCCAAAGCCCACATTGTAGGATACCAGCGTATACGGCACGCCCGCCTCTGCCTGCTCCGCGGCATTGTGATCCACGGCCAGCTCGATGCAGTCCTCCAGCCGGTCATAGGCCGCAAACACATATCCCACGTAGGCAAGCAGCACCGCCGCCGCGCCTCCGGCCGTACCCAGCAAGATTTTTTTCCATCGTTTCATGGTATCTCCCCCCTGTCCTCCTGATTGTAGCGTAAAAATCCGCCCGGCGCAACACGTCCGCCGCCGGACTGGAAAAATGTCCTTGCTTTCTTTGCCGTTTATTGTTACCATCAATAGAAATCAGACTGCATGGAAAGAGGTGAGCGGC